>CAJJPW010000102.1 GCA_905193725.1 uncultured Eubacteriales bacterium | reverse complement strand
TGAAAAAATACACAGAAAAAGTACAAGTGCGCCCCCCAGGATGTATGGAAGACATCAAAGAGATGTATGCAGAATATTTGGATGCGGTGATGCAGTATACTGCTGACCAAAACTTAAAACGGGCATCATGGATTGCACTCAATCGGCCGAATCCATTTTATTCGATGATTTTAGATGATTGCATTGTAAACGGGCGGGATAGGGCTCATGCCGCTGTCCAGGCATTAGGGAGAAGGGCAAAGGCATTCTTCCCAGATCAATACGATTTTGAAGAAGTGAAAAACGGACGCGGCGTAAAATACCACAATGTAACGGTGCTTTCTATGGCTTTTGCCCATGCAGCAGATGCGCTTAGCGCTATTGATGAGCTGGTTTTCAAACAGAAAAAATATACATTGGATCAAATTATGGATGCGGCGCGGGATAATTATGAAGGCAATGAAAATGCTCAAAAGGTATTTGTAGATTTGCGCAATTGCTCTAAATACGCCGACGGGAGCGATAAGGCTGACAAATATACCGCCTTTATTCTGAATGCACTTGCTGATGCGGCAGAGCATTGTTATGTGGGGAATATTCGATATATTCCCACTACGCATACAATAGACGCCAATGTGCAGTTTGGTGCCTGTGTATATGCATCCATGGATTCGCGTCGCGCTGGAGAGCCGTTTGGGAAAAACGGCGGGGCCGTATTGCTTGCACTAAAAAACACACCGACGGATCTTATGACGTCAGCGGCAAAAATGCCACAGTACAGGTTCAGCGGCGGCTTCCCAATTGATATTTACGTCGCGCAGAACATCTTACAATCGCCTGAAAACAGGGCGAAGTTCCGCGGACTGCTCAAATCGTATTTCCGAATGGGCGGCATGCAGGTGCAGGTAAACAGCGTGAATGTAGAAGTACTAAAAAAGGCATATGAAAGCCCAAAGGAATACCCAAACGTAATTGTTCGCAAGGGTGGATTCAGCATTTATTTTACCGATTTGCTCAAAGAGGTACAAAAGGATATGATAGACAGATTCGAACGGGAGGCTGGAAATGCATGAAGCTGCGGCTTTTCGATATACAGCGGTTTAGCCTGCAGGACGGGCCGGGTATTCGCACCAGCGTATTTCTAAAGGGCTGTCCGCTGCGGTGCTATTGGTGCCATAACCCGGAATCAGCTCAGTTTGAGCGTGAAATCATGTTTTATCCAGAGAAGTGCGTGGGCTGTGGAAAATGCAGTGCCGTTTGCCCAGAGGGTGCCCATGTGATGGAAGACCATATGCATGTGTATGGACGGGAGAAATGTACGCTGTGTGGCATATGCACATCTATCTGTCCGGAGAGAGCTCTGGAAATGGCAGGATATGATATGGAAGTCCATGACTTGTTTCGGAAAATTTCGCGGGATCAGATCTTTTACACGGAGACAGGTGGGGGTGTCACCTTTACAGGAGGGGAACCTTTGGCCCAATATGAGGTTTTAAAGGAAATTGCCCAAATGTGTGCAGAAGCAGGGATGCATACGGCAGTGGAAACCTCGCTATTAGCACCGCAAAAAGCGGTTTTTGAGCTCGATGAATGGATTAGCCTTTGGATTTGTGATATGAAAGCTTTTTCACCTCAGTTGCATGAAAGAGGAACTGGAAGACCCAATGAAGGGATACTAGACAATCTATTGTATCTTTTGAGACGAGATCCACAAAAAGTTTGGGTGAGAATTCCGCTCATCCCGAATTTTAACGATCTGGAGGACGAATTTACAAAGATAGCAAAGTTTTTGAGTGAGTTTCACATTCCCAGGGTGGAGATAATGCCATATCACGCTGTTGGCGAGAGCAAATATATTGCCCTTGGAAAAAAATTTGACGGAGCGGAAGCTCCAACCAAAGAAAAGATAAAGCATTTTTGTAGAATTTTGGAGAAGGGCGGGGTAGCAAACGTCACATTCTAACAAAAAAGAAAATACTATTGCTTATGATATGCCATTATAATAGAAGATAAGTTAAATTCATAAAAACAGAAAGTGTATTATTTTGTGTTCTGCCTTTTCCAAAGCAAACAATATTACGGATTTGACAATTCTATCAGCTAAATGAGGGGAAGGACGTTGATAGTATTTAGAATAGGGAGGGGACGGGAGAAGTGCCATCAAAGTACAGAAAATTTTCAAAAAACTGGCTAAAACTGGGAGGGAAATCAAAAAGGCAACATTGTACACAAATAGTCAAAATCAATAATGAGTTTTTATTGCTTTCCTCCTAACAAAAAGCATGTATTACTCATTATATGCTATCCTTGCAGTAGGTAGGAATTTTTTAAAGAATGAAGCTCTCTTTTGAGGGCTTTTTTCTTTGAGTTGATTTTGATCAGAATTGAAAAAAGTGGATAATTTTGCGGTACACATTTTTTAGGACAAAAAATAAAACCTTTACAGCAATTCTCTCAGTTGAATGGGAAAGGTGCAGTTGTTACAATAAAATCACAGAAAAAACGAGAATCCAATCTTACCAATCAAGAAAAAACTGCATAGACAGACGTTCGCTTTTGGGTGGACAGCATGGAGTGTTGAGGCAATTTTGCCTGTCGCTGTAAAAGCTAGAAATGAAAAAATGGGTGGTAAAAAACAACTCTGGTGCTTTGGAATAGAACCAGATGGGTTGGCGTTACTTTTGAAAGAGAAAGGAGGCAAACGAGAGAGATAATGTATTCTGAACTGCCCATAGGGGACGTCAGAAAAAAGGTATTGAGACGGTTGAGATGATGAGGAATTAAAGGGGAAATTGCTCTAAAAAGGGGATTTCCCTAGAAAAATAGGAGGCAATTATGAAAAAGAGAATCTTAGTCTTATTGTTGATTGTGGCCATGATGATGAGCGCAGTGGCGTGTGGCCCAGCAGAACCTACAGAGGGTGGAGAGACAGCTACCGGCAACGAAGGTATTACCATTGGGGTTTCCTTTGCCACCTTACAGGAAGAGCGCTGGCAAAAGGACCTGGAGATCATGGAGGCCAAGGCGGCAGAGCTTGGCGTGGAGCTGATCTCCCAATCTGCAAACGGAGATGAAAATCTTCAGGTATCTCAAGCAGAAAATATGATCACGCAAGGGATTGACGCACTGATCGTGATCGCGCAAAATGGCGCAGCGGCGGGACCTATTGTGGAATCGGCCCACAGCTCCAATGTGCCGGTGGTGGCCTGCGACCGTCTGATTACAGACTGCGACCTGGACTTTTATGTGACATTTGACTGCACAAAGGTAGGGGAGCTTCAAGCGCAGTTTGCCATTGAACATGCACCTAAGGGGAATTACTTTTTGATTGGCGGCTCGCCTACAGACAACAACGCCCATTTGATTCGGGAAGGGCAGATGAATGTTCTCCAGCCATACATCGACAGTGGAGATATCACCGTGGTAGTAGACCAGTGGGCCAATGGATGGAATCCAGATGAAGCGCTCCAATATGTGGAGAACGGCCTGAGTGCAAACAATAACGAAGTAGCTTGCGTGTTGACTTCCAATGACGGCTGTGCGGGGGCTGCCATTCAGGCACTGTCCGAGCAGGGTTTGGCAGGGAAAACAGTGGTTACTGGTTTAGATGCTGACCTTGCTGCTTGCCAGAGAATCGTCGAGGGAACTCAGAGCATGACAACCTACCGTCGCTTTGCAGCGCAGGACGAATTAGCCGTAGAGGCAGCTGTTGCCCTGGCTAAAGGACAGGATCTATCAGAGGTGTTTGACGGCCTGACCACAACGAACAACGGCCAAAAAGATGTGACCTCACTCCTGCTGACCAGCGAAGAGGACATGTTTGCAGTAACAGCGGACAATATGAATCTGGTGATTGAAGACGGTTGGCTAGCAGAAGAGGACATCTATAAAAACGTGGGACAGAGCGAATAAGTCAGGTAGACATGAGGGGAGTTTTGCTGGTACAAAGGGTACCTGTAGAACTCCCCAAGGGTTTGCCTTGCATCAAGGAAATCCAATCCGGGTGAGAAGAGGAGAATGAGGATGTCAGACAACATACTTGAAATGCAAAATATCACAAAAAGCTTTTCCGGAGTCAAGGCTCTTTCCAATGTTAATTTTGCAGTGAAAAGAGGTGAGATCCACGCCCTATGCGGGGAAAACGGCGCAGGTAAATCAACCCTGATGAAAGTGCTGAGTGGAGTTTGGCCCTGGGGTAGCTATAAGGGAAAGATTCTGCTCAATGGAAAGGAGTGCCAATTCAATAACGTCCGGGAATCTGAGGAGGCGGGAATTGCCATCATCTATCAAGAGCTAGCTTTGGTGGGAGAAATGTCCGTGGGGGAAAACGTATACTTGAATGAATGGCCCCAAAAAAATGGAGTGATCGACTTCCCTGCTCTATATCGCCAAACCAGGCAAATCTGTGGAGAGCTGAAGCTGGACATTGATCCCACCAGAAAAATACGGGAATTTGGGGTAGGCGTCCAGCAGATGGTGGAGATTGCCAAGGCGCTGGCTAAGAAGACAGATGTGCTGGTGCTGGATGAACCCACTGCTTCGCTGACAGAGAGCGAGGTAGAGGTGCTGTTGGAATTGCTAAAAGAGCTTCGCAACAAAGGAGTTACGTGTATCTATATTTCCCACAAGCTGGATGAGGTACTGGCCATTTCCGACAATATAACTGTACTGCGAGATGGAAAAACAATCGGGACATACCCCACAGCAGAGATAAACGAGGCATTTCTCATCAAGCAGATGGTCAATAGAGATCTGACAGATCGCTTCCCCTATGAGGAGCGAAAAATCGGCGAGACGGTTTTTGAAGTGGAAAATTACAGTGTGATGAAAGAGAGCGGCGGGACAAAGTTGCTGGAGGACATCAACCTGAGCGTGAGAAAAGGGGAAATTGTGGGCATTGCTGGCCTGATGGGCTCAGGGCGGACGGAGCTAGCGCTATCGCTGTTTGGCTTTTTGCCGGGGAAAAAGACGGGAAGCGTCAAGCTCCGAGGAAAGGAAATACACATCAGCTCCCCTGCCGATGCCATTGCACAGGGGATGGGGATTGTCTCGGAAGACCGAAAGGGGCTGGGGCTGTTTCTCGATCAGAGCATTGTGGAGAATATGGTAGCAGCAAGCCTTGCTAGAATTAGCAAGCGGGGTATTATCAACCAGAGCGAGCAACTGTATTTGGCAAAACAGTATGAAAAAGAACTCAAGATAAAAGCGCCCTCCCTACAGACTGCAGTAAAAAGCCTATCAGGTGGTAACCAACAAAAGGTAGTTATCGCAAAGTGGCTAATGACCCAGCCAGATGTGCTGTTTTTAGATGAACCAACCAGGGGCATTGACGTGGGCGCAAAATACGAGATCTACAATATTATGCTGGATCTTGCCAAAAAAGGCGTGGCAATTATCATGATTTCCTCGGAGCTCCCAGAGGTGCTGGGCATGAGCGACCGGGTCCTGGTGATGCGGGAAGGAAAAATAATGGGAGAACTGCTCCACCAAGAGGCAAACCAGGAAAAAATCATGCACCTTGCAACAGGAGGAAAAAAACAATGACAGAGCTGGAAAGACAAAAAAGATCGATATTAGGGAACTTCAAGGGAAATATTCGCTCCTATACCATGATCATTGCGCTGATTGCCATTTGGGCGATATTCGGCTGTATGACAGAAGGGGTCTTTTTCTTGCCGCGGAACCTTTCCATGCTGGCACGTCAGACCAGCATTACGGCAATTTTGAGCATTGGCATGGTGTTTGTAATCATTAGTGGCAACATTGACCTCTCGGTGGGCTCGGTCATGGGCTTTTGCGGCGGTGTGGCAGCCTGCCTGCAGGTGTGGAGCGGTGTAGATACCCTATGGACGGTGCTCATCACCGTGGCGGTTGGAGCGGCTATAGGCGTGTGGCATGGGTTTTGGATTGCCTACCGGAAGGCGCCCGCGTTTATCGTTACGCTAGGCGGATATATGATCTTCCGGGGGACGCTGCTTGGGCTGACCAAGAGCGTGTCTATTGCGCCCTTACAGGACAGCTTTATTGCCATCGGCCAGGGATACCTGCCACCAGTGGTGGGCTGGGTGTTGGCGGCCATCTTAGGAATTATAGCGATTCTGACCATGCAAAAGGGGCGGGCCTCCAAGATAAAATTTGGGATCGATGCGCCGTCTGTCAAAGTAACAGTACTCAAAATGGTGGTGGTCGTAGCGCTAGTTGCAGGCTTTACGCTGATTATGAACCAATACCAAGGAGTGCCTATTCCTGTGGTGATTGTACTAGCTTTGGCTATCTTAATGACATTTATAGCAAATAAGACCCGCTTTGGCCGTTCGGTATACGCCATTGGCTGTAACGGAGAGGCAGCCCAGCTTTCGGGAATCAAAAACAAGAAAATCATATTCGTCATCTATGTGATTATGGGCATGTTGGCGGCACTGGCAGGCGTTGTCCTCACGGCCAGACTGAACGCGGCCACGGCGAATGCAGGGATGATGAGCGAGATGGATGCTATTGCAGCCTGCATCATCGGAGGCGCTAGCCTAATGGGCGGGATTGGCTCCATCCCCGGCGCAGTAGTTGGGGCACTGGTCATGGCTAGTCTAGACAACGGCATGAGTCTGATGAACACAGAGAACTTCTGGCAGTATATCGTCAAGGGTCTTATCCTGATCATTGCGGTATGGATAGACATGGCGAACAAAAAGAAAGCGTAAGAAGAAAAAGATACTCTTGGTCTTACGAACTTTAGCAGGAAATTTTAGGTGGAAAGACGATCGGAAACAGCATGTTTTTCTATTGGGTGCAGTTTACGGATCCTCTTTCCACAAGGTGTTTTCAGAGGGCATATAGCACGTATGATGTTTGGTTCTTGCTGTAGTGAAAAGGATCGGATACTCAAAGAAGTAGCGAAAAATTCACCTGATAGATGCCAAAGGTTGAAGTTACCATAGGCGCTGTGCTGTGTAGATCTTTGCGTCAGAACGGATGTTAGTCTATAAGATCGCTTGGTGCACAGAAAAAAAGCGCTTTAGAGAAAAATTTAAAGACTGAGAGATAGAAAGCTTCTCCTGGAAGATACCTGGGAAAACTCAGTGTTGACGCCTTGCAGGGGGCAAAGGAGCTTAGGACATTTGAATTGCCAAAATAGTCCGAAAGAGGGAAAGTACATGAAAAAGGGAATGGTTTTTGATATACAGCGGTTCAGCGTCCATGATGGACCGGGCATTCGAGTCAACATTTTTTTAAAGGGCTGTGATCTCCGCTGTAAGTGGTGCCACAATCCAGAAGGATGGCGCCCAGAGAGCCAACTATTATATCACGGGGAGGCATGTATCGGCTGCAAGCGATGTGTGGCGGCATGTCCCCAAGGGGTTCATAGGGAAAAAAATGGGCAGCACTGGATTGATTTTACCCGCTGCACAGCCTGTGGAAGGTGCGTGGCTCAGTGCCCCGCCCAAGCTCTTCAATTGGCGGGCAGGCTGATGTCTCCAGAAGAAGTGTGTGAGGAGGCGGAAA
>CAJJPW010000101.1 GCA_905193725.1 uncultured Eubacteriales bacterium | reverse complement strand
CCCCCCCAGCCTCTAAACAGGTGATAAAGACGCTGGCTAGGGGAACGGAGGTAACGCTCTACAAGACCAGTGAGGATTGGTACCGAGGGATTTTCGAAGGCAAGACAGGGTATATCAGCGCCGATGATGTGTATTTAAAGGCCAGCAGCAAGCCAGAGATTGAGGAGACGGCAACGGTACTGGTGGCAAGCGCAGGGCTGTACACCGAGCCGGGAGGTGGACTGAGGATAACCCTTATCCCCAAGGATACGCAAGTCGAGGTAGTAGAGGCCAACCCAGGTGGATACCATAAGATTTACTATAGTGGCTATATCGGATATGTATTTTCGGATCATGTGCCGCTAGATAGCCAAAAGGCAGAGGGAAAAGTGATAGTGGAAACGGCAAACATCTATGATACCACTTCCACATCAAAAACAATCGTACAACAAGTAAAATTAAATACGGAAGTTACCTTCTACAAGACTAGCGAGGATTGGTACCGGGGGATCTTTGAAGGCAAGACAGGGTATATCAGCGCCGACGACGTATATTTAAAGGCCAGCAGCAAGCCGGCGATTCAGGAGACGGCCACAGTGCTGGTGGCAGAAGCAGGGTTATATACTGAGTCAGGAGGGGGTGTACGCATTGCCCTTATTCCCAAGGACACCCAGGTAGAGGTAGTGAGAGCCAACCCAGGTGGGTATCACGAGATATACTATGGTGGGTATATCGGGTATGTGTTCTCCGACCATGTGCCGCTGGATAGCCAGAAGGCGGAAGGTGTAATCACAGCGGATCCTGCCAATGTCTACGACACTACATCGGATAACAAACAGGTTGTGAAAACCCTGGCCAAGGGAACGGAAGTTACGTTCTACAAGACCAGTGAAGACTGGTATCGGGGTATCTTTGAAGGCAAGACGGGATATATCAGCGCGGACGATGTGCAGATAAAAAACAGTTAACTGGGTAAAATAAGGATAATGAAACGAGGGAGACAGAACATGCCTCCCTTTTTATTGGAGTAAAAAGAGGTTGTATTACTTTTATACTTAGCCCCTGTTCAATAGCTAAGTGCAGAAAGTCATTTTGCGGTATTGAGTAAACGATGCGCTGCACCCCATGCCATTTATGTACTTTCTGCTCCCCTAAAACTTTCTACCCTTGGGAGATGTGTTTCTATATCCCCCTCTCAGTCAGCTACGCTGACAGCTCCCTCCTCTGGGGGAGTCGAGGTAATCTCATAAACTGTCCTGTGGCAGAAGGAGCTTTTGGCAATCTCGCTCCTACTGGGTGGGCAGTGGGTGTAGGCAGCGTGACGCTGGACCCACTTACGCAAATTCATCATTCATATTTCACCTAGTTTAGTTCCACGGGAGCTCCTATTTAGGGTATCCGAAAGTAAGGATGGAGAGGGAATTTGGCAATCTCACAGAGTCTCCTGAGGCAGGAGAAACTTTAGGCAATATCTTTACATGGGTGCAGCTTTAGTGCCCTAGAGGGACACGGGAGAGCTCTTCCTTGCCATGTGTGATGTCAGCGCGAATGAGATTTGCAAATACAATAATCAATAAAATGCCAGCGCCCCAAATGGCATGTCCTTTCCAGATGTTGCAAAAGATTGTGCTGATTGTTGCACCTAGCACAAAAAAGCCCAACATACCTAAATGGCGTACCATGCGTTTGAGATAGATCCGCTCTCTTTTTTTGCCCCATTTCGTAACACAAATGCCGATCTGCCTTAAGTGATTGGTGCAAAAAGTGGTAGCCATGGGAATACCCTCTGCCTGACGAAAGGTATTATACTGCATAGAACAGATAAAATTAATGGCAATTTGAGAAATTTGAAATGGAGCGCTTTCCGGTAAAAAACCCAGGCCGATGACAATCACCAGCTCAATGGCCACCAGCAAGGTGTCCCAACGGATCCAACCTGATTTTTTGACATGTGAGGGGAGCAATTCGGATAAAATGGCCCCTGCGAAATAAGCACTCATGGGAATGAGGTAGTAGACAGCCCCTAAAAATTGTCCATTTCCTAGCTCCATCGCCATTAGGACAAAGTTTGCCGTTTGCGCATTGCAAAAAACGCCGCCTCTAAGTGTATAGGTAAATGCACCAAAATAACCACCTACTACCATGAGAAGGGCAAAAACCCACCACCGTTCACATTCCAGATAGTTACTCCGTTTGGAGTCCATTTTCCTCAAGTCCTTTCTATCGTGAAAGTTATTTGAATAAATAATCGCATTTTTAGAAACCAATTTAGTATACCACTCCGAAAAGTACTCCGTCAATTGGAGCAAAATGAAAGAGAGAAAAATATTAATTGCAAATATTTTGTGAATTTATTGACATATCAGTAATTAAATGAGATAATAAAATCAAATTTGCATTTGCGGAGTTAATGAACTTTACATATTTATTTATATTCTACAGGAGGTAAACTTTTATGGAGACATATGGTCTTGAAAAATTAGGTATTATCAACCCAAAAGCCGTTTATCGCAATCTAGGGCCTGCGCAACTTACAGAAGCAGCGCTGCGCAGAGGTGAAGGCAAACTGAGCAATAAGGGTGCTTTGGTTGTTACAACTGGTAAATATACAGGACGTTCCCCTGAGGACAAATTCATTGTAGACACCCCGGGAATCCACAATGAAATCGCATGGGGAAAAGTGAATCGCCCCATTGAAAAGGAAAAATTTGATGCGATTAAAGCAAAAATGATTGCATATCTGCAAAATAGAGAGATCTTCATCTTCGACGGTATGGCAGGTGCTGACCCAGCTTGCACCAAAAAATTCCGCATTGTAAACGAGCTGGCTAGCCAAAACCTGTTTATTCATCAGCTGCTCATCCGTCCAACAGAAGAAGAGCTTGCAAACTATGGGGAAGCTGATTTCAACATCATTGCTGCACCAGGTTTCAAATGCATCCCAGAAGTAGATGGCGTTCACTCCGAAGCGGCTATCATGGTGGACTATGAAGAGAAGTTAGTGCTCATCGCTGGTTCTCAATATGCTGGCGAGATCAAGAAGAGCGTATTCTCCGTGATGAACTTCTTAATGCCAAAAGAAAATGTACTGCCCATGCACTGCTCTGCAAACATGGATCCCAATACAGGAGATACCGCTGTTTTCTTCGGCCTTTCTGGTACAGGCAAGACCACACTATCTGCTGATCCAAATCGTCGTCTCATCGGTGATGACGAGCATGGCTGGTCGGAACATGGCATCTTTAACTTTGAGGGCGGCTGCTATGCCAAGTGCATCAACCTGGATCCAGAAGGAGAGCCGGAAATTTACAACGCCATTCGGTTTGGCAGCTTAGTGGAAAACGTTGTGATGGATGACCATACAAGAGAATTCGACTTCTTCGATGGCAGCCTGACAGAAAACACTCGTGTGGGATATCCAGTGGACTTTATCTCCAATGCACAGGTTCCTGGCGTGGGTGGAATTCCTAAGGTAGTAATCTTCCTGACAGCAGATGCTTTTGGCGTACTGCCTCCTATCAGCAAATTGGATGAAAACGCTGCAATGTACCATTTTGTAACAGGTTTTACTTCCAAATTAGCAGGTACAGAGCGCGGCATTGAAGAGCCTCAACCTACTTTCTCCACATTGTTTGGCGAACCATTTATGCCAATGGATCCTTCTATTTACGCCAACATGCTGGGTGAAAAGATTGAAAAATACAACACCAAGGTGTATTTGGTGAACACAGGCTGGACAGGCGGCCCTGCTTCTGGAGAAGGCAAGCTGGGAAGCCGTATGAAGCTCAAGTTCACACGTGCGATGATCACCGCTGCTTTAAACGGTGAGCTGGATAAGGTGGAATATAAGCATGACGAAATCTTCAACTTAGAAGTTCCCCAATCCTGCCCAGAAGTTCCCGATGAAATCATGAACCCACGGGATACTTGGGAAGACAAAGCTGCTTACGACAAGCAGGCCAATAAACTGGCAAAGATGTTTGCGGATAACTTCGCTAAGAAATATCCCAATATGCCTAAGAACATCGCAGAAGCTGGCCCAAAAGGTCGGTAAGGCATAAACAACGATGATGGACACCCTAGCGGCTACGCAAAAAGCCCTAGGGTGTTTTTATAATAAGAGAAAAAAGAACAGATGGGGAAACCTACAAGTTGATGAATTAGTGGATGAGCACATGGCTAGTGAGCAGATGTAGCATGGTATGCCTTTGGAGTGCCTTTAAAACATGCACTAGGGTTCTACATAAAGAATATTTATGTAAAACCTTGTAAAGGAAGTTAGCAGAAAATGGTAGGGAAATAGGCACTGTGCGGTCATAAAAAATCGCATGACATAGTAGTGCCATGCGATTTTCCCAAATGAGAAATCTGTCCTTTGCTTCTAGAGCGTCCCCATAACTTGTGCTAGTTAAAGGAAGGGGGATTGCCATTGACATGCTGTAGGTTAGAGCTAGGGGAGGGCTCAGACATGCTAAAGTACATTCTCGCTGCTCTGGTGGTGCCAAAATCCCGGTTAGAGCCAGTATCTTGTACTTTATTAAACGCCTCGCGGAACATGGCGTTATGTGCCTCTTCGCGGTTCAGTAGGAAATCCACTGTCTCTTTGACTTTTTTATCATTGATCTGCCGGTAGAGATATTCATAGACTACCTTTGCGCGCTGCTCTGAGGCGATGTTGGAGAGCAAGTCCGCACAGAGATCGCCAGTTACCGTTACGTAATCCCCTGTCCAGGAATACCCAGATGCGTTAATGAGCCCAGGGTTCAGCCCTAACAACACATGGGATTCAATTTCTCCAGCAGGGACAGCTCCTGCATCCACGTCATGGCCATTGAGCAAGTTGATTGTTTGCGCGATCATCTCCAGATGGCACAGCTCTTCTGCTGCAATATCCAAAAACAAGTCCTTGATTTCAGGATCTTTGATGCGAAAGCTCTGAGACATGTACTGCATAGCGGCCTTGAGTTCACCGTTGGCCCCGCCCAGTTGCTCTTGCAAAAGAGCGGCGTATTGCGGATTGGGCCGTTCCACAGCCACTGGATGAAATAGCGGTTTTTCGTGTTTGAACATAGTAACACACTCCTTTTTTACTTATTTTGGATGAAGAATAGATTTTTATACCGATTTGTCTAAAAAATCAAAAAAGGAGAGAGAAAATACGATGGGTAGATTATCCAACGGGCGTTTTTAAACCATTGGCGATGCTTATAAACGAAGACCTTTGATGTCCTTCACGCGGGATAAAATCACGTTGCAACTGCTGTTCATGACCCCAGGCAGGGGATCAATTACTTCTGAAATGAGTTTTTCCATCTCCTCATTGGAAGAAGCGACAGCATGGACGTGTAGCTTATTTTTTCCCGTCACTCGGTAGATCTGTGTGATGGTATCTTCTTGATACAGTAGCTCGATGACCTGAGACAGAGTACTAGGGGTGGTTTCTATTTCAAAATAACAAGAAACAGCACCGCTGATTTTTTGCGGATTGATGATAGTGGTATACTCCTCGATAATGCCACACTGTTCTAAAGCTTGTATGCGCATTTTGACAGCTACACGGGAAATTCCCACTTGCTGGCCAATCTCAGAATAGGACATGCGGGCGTTTTTGATGAGCAGCTGCACGATTTCTTGGTCCAGGGAATCTAATCCATCTAAAAACATATGAGAATCACTCCTTGTGAAGTACGATGCATTTATTATATCTTCTAAACCGACAAAAAGCAATGAACAAATTGACATAAAGTAAAAATATAAGTATAATAATTTCTAAATGTAAGTAATAAATTTCAATTAGATGTTAAAGAGGAATGAGATGAAGGGAGAACTTACCCAGGGGCCGGTGATGAAGACCATGCTGCGCTTTGCAGTGCCGATGATTTTGGGCAATCTGCTGCAGCAGTGTTATAATATAGCGGACACTTTGATCGTAGGGCGTTTTCTCGGTCCGAATCCTTTGGCAGCTGTAGGCTCATCATATACATTGATGACATTTTTAACTTCCATATTGTTGGGATTGTGCATGGGAAGTGGAGCACTATTTTCCATTCGCTTTGGGCAAAAGGATGAAAAGGGGCTCAAAGAGGGAATTTGTGCTTCCTTTGTGTTAATCGCAGGCATTACGCTGTTGTTAAATATTTTGGTTTTTGTGGCTATCGCTGAGATCTTGCTGTTTTTACAGGTGCCTTTGGAAGTACAGGGCTTGATGAAAGAGTATTTGGTGGCCATTTTTTATGGATTGCTTGCCACATTCCTCTACAACTTTTTTGCCTGCCTATTGCGTGCGGTGGGCAATTCGGTTATCCCACTGGTCTTTTTAGCGATTTCTGCCGTGCTGAATATCGGCCTTGACTTGTGGTTTGTGCTGGGATTGGAGCGGGGAGTAGCAGGCGCAGCAGAGGCCACGGTGATCTCCCAATACGTTTCAGGGATAGGTATTTTTCTATACACGTGGATCAAATTCCCTAGGCTCAGGCTAAGGCGTGCGGACTGGATCATTCGATGGACGCGCATGAAAGAGATTTTTCGCTTTTCCATTTTGACATGTGTGCAGTAGTCGGTCATGAATCTTGGCATTTTAATGGTACAGGGATTGGTCAATAGCTTTGGCCCCACGATTATGGCAGCGTTTGCAGCAGCCGTCAAAATCGACTCCTTTGCGTACATGCCGGTACAGGACTTTGGAAATGCCTTTTCCACTTTTATCGCCCAAAACTACGGCGCACAGAAAGAGAAGCGGATTCGAGTGGGGCTCAGGGGGGCAGTGTTGGCATCTTTGGCATTTTGCCTAATCATTTCAGCCGCTGTTTGGATATTTGCGGAGCCTCTGATGGCGATGTTTGTAGATGGGGAAGGGGCAGCTATCATTGCACAAGGCGTAGCATACTTGCGCATTGAAGGGGCATTTTACTGTGGGATCGGGTTTTTGTTCCTATTATATGGCCTATATCGGGCTATGGGCAAACCCGGGATGTCAGTGGTGCTCACTGTAGTGTCTTTGGGCAGCAGAGTGGGGTTGGCCTATGGGCTCTCTGCCATTCCGGCGTTGGGCGTGCTGGGAATCTGGTGGTCTGTACCCATCGGCTGGGCTTTCGCAGATATCCTAGGGTTTTGCTACTATAAGATGAAAAAACAAAAGTTATTTCAGTGGGATAAGCATGCTTCTTTGCAAATGGGGGATGGAGAAAACTGTGTATGACACCTCAATTACACTAGGGAGCTAGAGTCTATCATGAATGTCCCCATAGATTACATGAAGATGGCGGATTGCCACTACGAACGAGAGACAAAAGAGAGATTGGAAAGGGAAAGTGATCGAGAGATTTTAGAGGAAGGCGCGAGATAATAAAGGTTATTTTTTGCTGCTGGAGCATATGGGGTTGAAACCTACCAGTTTGTCCAACAATTTCAACTTTTTTAGAAAAAACTATTGACAACTCTGCTGCCATGCGGTATATTATAAAGCGTCGCTAACGCGGCAATGTTCGGTGTCGCGGGGTGTAGCGCAGTTTGGTAGCGCACGTGCTTTGGGAGCA
>CAJJPW010000100.1 GCA_905193725.1 uncultured Eubacteriales bacterium | reverse complement strand
AAAATGAGGTGGGGGACGGCGCAGGCCGTATCCTACAGATCCCAGAGGATCGGGAAAACACCACCATTGCATCGGTGTATGCGGTAGCGGTGCCGTTTGTTGTGGCGTTGGATCTCAGCGATAGGGTGGAGGCCATAAACGTCAAGTCTAAATTTTGGACGGAAGCTGAGGAGAGCCTGGCAGGAGCAGGCACGGTGGGACGCGGCACAGTGGACCTAGAGGCGCTGGCTTCCTATCACCCTGGGGTGCTGATTCACCGGTCAAATGACAATAAAACGGTGGAAGCAGTGGAGAATCTGGGCATTGATGTGCTGTGCATCACCGTGGAGGATATGGAGGATATTCAGGAGACCCTCACCATGATGGGCAAGTACTTTGGCAAGGAAGATCGGGCAGAGGAAGTCATCCAGTGGATGAATGGCAAATTTGAGATGATAGACGAGATTGTGGCCCAGATCTCCGAGGAGGAAAGAGTCACTGCACTGGTGCTGGGCGGAGAACAAGGTCGCATTGCAGGAGACGATATGCTCCAATCCTGGATGATAGAAAAGGCCGGGGGAATTTGCGTGGCTGATGGAACGGGTAAAGATCACAATTGGGTGGACGTAGGTGTGGAAAAGGTGTTTGAGTGGAACCCAGATTACATCTTTTGTACCAGCTCTACGCCACTGGATTACACAGTAGAGGGACTCATGGAGGATTCCGCTTGGAGTGCCATGACAGCTGTGCAAAATGGGGATATCTATGTAATCCCTGCCAAAATCGATTCTTGGGATTTGCCAGGAGTCAGTAGCACCATAGGCACCATGTATCTGTTATATAAGATGTACCCTGAGTATTTTACCGCGGAACAGCTAGAGGAGGAAATTGACGAGTACTACACCTTTATGTTTGGCAAGACGTTTGACCCAGAATACTTAGGATATCAATTGGAGCAGTGAGTTTGAAAAGGATAGAGGAGAAAAAGGGGCACAAAGCGTGGTGGATTTGGGGTGTTCTCTGCCTGTTGGCTGCGGGCATTGTGCTAGCAGTCTGTGTGGGGAAATACCCAGTTTCGCCGGGAGAGAGCCTTAAAATTATCGTCAATAGCATATTGGGACTGGATACCGGCGCGCCAGAGATGACGGAAAATGTGGTACTGGGTTTGCGCATCCCACGAATTTTGGCCAGTGTGGTAGTTGGTGCGGCTCTTTCCATGTCCGGTGCGGCATATCAGGGAATATTCAAAAATCCCTTGGTGTCTCCGGACTTTTTAGGGGTATCCAGTGGAGCGTGTATTGGTGCGGCCCTTGCCATACTTCTCTCCTTAACCACGGCATATATCTCTATCTTTGCCTTTATCGGGGGCATTGTAGCGGTGATAATTACTGTAAGCATCCCCGCTCTTATGCGCAATCGATCCAACATCATGCTAGTGCTATCGGGCATTATCGTGGGAACGGCCATGTCCTCTATATTGGGATTTCTCAAATACATTGCAGATCCAAACACGCAGCTGGCGTCCATTACCTACTGGACGATGGGCAGCTTTTCCTATATTACACTGAACGATCTGCTGGTTGTGCTTCCACTCATCATAGTACCCATGGTTATCCTCATCCTCATGGCTTGGTGGATTGATGTGCTCTCTATGGGAGAGGAGGAAGCAAAGGCGTTGGGCGCAAGAGTAGGGGCCATTAGAGGTGTGGCAATACTCTGCTCCACACTGCTGACGGCTGCCTCGGTGTGTATTGCCGGCACTATTAGCTGGGTGGGCCTCATTGTGCCCCATTTCGGCAGAATGCTAGTAGGGCCATCCAACCGCAAACTCATCCCCTTGTGTGGCGCCCTAGGAGGACTGTTTATGCTGGTGGTAGACACCCTCACGCGGACCATTGCCATCACAGAGATGCCGGTGAGCATTTTGACAGGCGTAATAGGAGCTCCGATTTTCTGCTGGCTACTATTCCGACAGAGGAGGGATGGGCAATGATATACGAAATTAGGGATTTGAGCTTTGCCTATCGCACCTCTCAAAAGCCGGTACTAGATCAGGTGAATCTGCAAATTGAAGAGGGGGAAATTATATCCATCCTAGGCCGAAATGGAGCGGGAAAAAGCACGCTGTTTGGCTGTATGATGGGGTTGAAAAAGGCCCAAGGAGGGGAGATAAAAATCCTTGGGCAGGATATCAAAACTATGAACGAGAGGCAAATTGCCCAGGTGGTGGGGTTTGTGCCCCAAAGCCATACCCCTACGTTTGCCTATAGCGTCTTCCAATTTGTGCTCATGGGCTGTGCCTCCAAAATTAAGTTTTTGTCCAGCCCCGGAGAAAAGGAAAAGAGGGCGGCGGAGGAGGCCATAGAAGAGATGGGCATTGGGCACTTGGCAAAGCGTCCCTATACTGAGCTCAGCGGGGGAGAGCGGCAACAGGCGACTATCGCCCGGGCAATCGTCAGTCGGCCTAAGATCATTTTATTTGACGAGCCTACCGCCCATTTGGACTTCTGTAACCAGGTGAAGGTGCTGCGTGTGATAAAAAAATTATCTCAAAGTGGATTTGCCGTGGCCATTACCAGCCATGATCCCAATCATCCCCTATTACTTGGAGGAAAAACAGCCATGTTAGATGCCCAGGGACATTTGATCTTTGGAGCGACGGAAGAGATTATGACTCAGAGCAATTTACAGAAAATTTATGGCAGCGATTTGTGCATGAGAAGAATGGAAGAGTTTGGGCGAAACGTGTGTGTGTTCCCCAATTTATAGCATAAAATTGGCAATCAATTTTAAATACATTTTGTAAGAAAGGAAAGAAGAAAAATGAAAAAAATTTTGACATTGCTTTTGGTTGTGGCCATGATGCTGGCATTGGTAGCTTGCGGCAGCCAAGAACCCACAGACACCCAGTCTGTAGCGCCTTCCACATCGGAGCAGCCATCCGAATCCCCTTCTACAGAGCCTAGCGCTCCTGTCCTCGAGGAGGTAAAGGGAGTAACTGTTCCGGAATTTGCCATTACGATCAATGGAGTAAAGGTAGACCAGACTATGATGGCCTCCTACCCACTCTATTCGGTACAGGCGACCTCTGTAAACAGCGCTGGGACAGAGTCTACGACCACCTATGTGGGCTTCTCTATGAAGGACGTGTATGCAGCAGCTGGGCTCACGGAAAACTACGTGTGGCTGGAAGCAACTGCTGACGATGGCTATGCGGTGACCTCTACAGGAGATGTAGTGATGGCAGATACTACCCTGCTGGCAGTGAGCAAAGATGGCACTCAGTTTACTACCTCTCCTTGGTATGCGCCGTGCTCTTCTCAGACGACAGGCGATTATCTAAAGGGCTTGGTTTCCATCCTGGTGAACACCACAGAGGGAGCGCCGGAGGGCGTTACGAATGAACCGGTAGAAGGTGGAGATACCACAGCTCCTGAGGGACTCCCAGAGCTGCAAGATAAGACGGACAAAGTGGAGTTTTCTGAATTCTCCTTTAAAGTCAACGGCCAGGAAGTTACTAATGCCACTTTAGAAGGACAGAAGATCTACAAAGTAACTGTTTCTACCACAAATAATGCAGGTGAGACATCCGAATCCACATATACTGGTTACAAGCTGGTGGATGTGCTGGCTGCTTGCGGCGTGGAGGACTATTCCACTGTCAAGGCAGTTGCCAACGACGGCTATGAGGCAGAGCTGACCGCGGATCAGGCAAAGAGCGAGTATACGATCGTAGCCATCGAAAAGGATAAAGAATTGGGAGAAGATGGCACTATTTGGGTTGCTCCCTGTGAAGAGACTTCTTCAAAGAGCTATTGCAAATTGGTAGTGGAAATCGTAGCGGAATAATGTGATGAACTGCCGGAGATCTGCGCCCAATCGGATGCTGCCCTCCGGCAGCTTTCTTTATTTGGAAAACAATAAAGTGCAAAAAACTCACTCCCAAACAAAAACGGGCTCCTTTGACATGACAATTTGCGAGAGGCAAGGGACCAAAGAAAAAACGGGAGTTTTAGAAAGGAAGGACAATGAGACGTTTTATCTGTATAATGTTGGTTTGCTTGATCTGTGTCGCTGCCCTGGCATCCTGTGGTCCAGCGCAACAAAGCGTTTCTGATCTACCAGCGCCTGCTGTGGATGAGCAAAGCGAATTTGGAGTGGATAAGAACATCAATATGGAAACCATAGACGAGTATTTGGGTCGAGAAGATGTGGCGTACCGAGATGTGAGGATGTTATTTGATCCAGCAGATTACGGCGCCATTGGAGGAGAAGCAGACCTTACCAGAACTATTGAGGGATTTAAAATTGTGCCCTACCCCTATGTGGCCACTCTCAATGAACTGCCTGTATCAGGCGCTTATCAGGGGAACTGTCTATTTGACGTGGCGTGGGCAGAAGATGGAAGTGTGGCCTCTGCTCAGGAAAACTACCAGGAATCTATGATGATTCTAGAAGAGCTCTTCCCCAAAGACCAGCCTATCTTTCTCATGTGCGGTGGGGGAGGTTATGCTCAGATGATGAAAGAGCTGCTTATCTACCTGGGCTGGGAGGAGGAGTTGCTATATAACATAGGCGGCAACTGGACGTATACAGGAGAGCACAGCTTAGAGTTAATTGTCTATCCCGAGGATGCAGAGGGAAATAACATCTATGCCACATGGAGGGCGGACTATGCCTATATCGACTTTGAACGACTCAACCCCATACAGTAGGGAGTTATCGAGTTTGGGAGGAAAGTATGCGGAAATTTAAAGTTATAGCACTACTCACAGCGGCTTTATTGATTTTTTCCAGCTGTGGGAGCACAGCGAAAACAGAGGAGGAGCAATTTCCCACATTTGAATACACCCATTATTCCAGCGGGGGAAATGCAGAACCGTATCAGGCAGTGATTTTGTTTGAACAGAGCGTCTCTACGTTTACGTCATATCAGGTGGCTTTTGTGTCCTGTACTTGTCGGGACTCTCTGGTAAACTACTACTCAGTGTGCTATGTGGAACTGCTAAACTCCAAGCCGTCGGCAGAGGAGTCCGCCATTCGCGCCATTAGCTTTGGAGATAATAAGGGGCTATGGGGGGACAGCAATCCCAACTACTATCATCCAGAATACACCCAAGAGTATATGGATGAAAATTTTGTGCAGAGCCTGGTTCGCGCCACCAAGGCGGATTTTGACGCCTGGGAAGGGTATGGCAGCCAGATTTCCAATGTAGATGTGGACGCAGTGAGCGGCGCTACGGTATCTACCAGCAATATCACCTCCATGCTCAAAAGCCTGTTTGCCTACCATGCAGAGAAATACTATGAATAGGCAGGATATGACGGGGTCAAAAAAGAAAAACCTCTTTCTCGCGGGAGAGGTAGGTGTGGGAAAATCCACAGCTATCCGAAAAGCTCTTGCTCTCTTGGGAATATGGGATGGGAAGTCTGGTCAGACAAGTGCGCTGGGCTCCGATCAATATGGCCTCAGTTGGAAAAGTATCGGTGGTTTTCGGACAGTATCTCTGCCCAGCCAAGTAGTAGGAGAGAGCTATCGCGTGTATATTGAGAGCACATGGGAGAAAACCCCTCATGATCTACCCCATCTGATCGGCATTCGCTATCAAAAAGCGCCGCGCAAGGTGTTCTCCGCTGCATTTGAACAAGCTGGAGTGGACATTTTAAATCACCTGCCAGAAAAGCCGGCGCTCTTGTTGATGGACGAAATTGGGCTGATGGAAGATAAGGCTTATTATTTTCAAAGAAAGGTCTTGGAGCTTTTGGCAGGGCCAATTCCCGTTCTTGGAGTGGTGAAGCCCAAAGAGGGGGCTTTGACAAACGCAGTAAGAGAGCAGAATAATACTGAAGTTTGGACGATCACGGAGCAGAATAGAGAGCAAATTCCTGGCGAAATTTTTTCTTTTTTAAAAAACAGGATTGCCATGTAAATTCTAGCCAATTAGGACTTGGCAGATGGGAAAAAATTTGGTATAGTAATTAGGCAAGATATTTTGGGACTATAGCTCAGCTGGTTAGAGCGCTACGTTGACATCGTAGAGGTCATTGGTTCGAACCCAACTAGTCCCACCACCATATCAAAAACCCGCATCACAAGCGGGTTTTGTTTTACTCCTACACGTTTTTTTGCCAAAATAATGTAAAAAGCAGCTGAAGGATGCTGAGCTGAAAGAATCATGTGGTTTCGCCAACGACTAAGTATTGGGGAACGACAATTTTATTTTCTGCCAAAGGGATGGGATTTTCTTCTGACTCATGCTGAATAATTCGCATAAGCAAATTAACGGCTTCTTTTGCCATTCGGTTGCGATCACAACCAGCTCCTGTCAGATGAATGGGCATGACAATATCACTGTGAATATCATCGATGCTGGCAATGGCGATATCCTGGGGAATGCGGTAGCCCAACTGATTAAGCGCGTAATATGCTTCAAATCCAATGAGATCACAGTATGCCAAAATAGCATCATACTTATTTTTTTCTTTTTCTTGAAATAGCTGTTTTACTGCCTTGCTGCTCTGGCCATATTCCATAGAAACCTCGCAGATATGTGCACGATCTGCAAGGTGATATTCTGTCAGTGCGCGAAGATAACCGTCGCGGCGCATGGTGGCGCTGTAGATAAACGGATGGGTATTTAAAAACAGAATATTTTGATGGCCTTTCTCCAGAAGATGCTTGGTTACAATATACGCCCCATATTCATCATCTGAAATCACATAATTGGTATCTAGATGCTCAAAATAACGTCCCACGAGGACAAAAGGAGTCTGCTTTTGCAAAAGAAACTGGGTGCTCTTGTCGTCGCGCTGAATGGGAAATAGCAAAATACCGTCTACATTTTTGCTAATTACAGTAGTAACTGCTTCCATCTCTCGCTGAGTGGATTCGCTGGTAGTGAGAAAGAGTGTGGAATATCCCAGAGCATGAGCGTGCCTTTCGATATTTTTTGCCATGATCGAGTAAAATGGATTGCGAAAATCTTGAAGAATAATGGCAATGATTTTCGTAAACCCTGTTCGCATACTGCTGGCGATGGAATTGGGAATATAGCCAAGTTCCTCCGCAGTCTGCTTGATTTTGCGGCGCAGTGCAAGCGATATGGTATCACTATCCTTTAATGCGCGGGATACGGTAGTGACCGAACACTCACAAATTTTGGCAATATCTTTTAAGGTAGTCTCTTTTCCCATAAAAATCCCCAGTTTCATTCCAATGGTTTTAAACGCATAATAACAATAATCTGTTAAAAAATATGCGTTTTAATTAAATATAGTCTATGGGAGTGGGCATTGTCAACATCTGGCTATAAAAATTAAATTAAATAAAAATAGAAGAAAATGAAAGAATTTATGTGATATTTACATTTAAACAGTAAAAATAAAGAAAAATAAATTTTTATCTTTTTCATATCCAAAATTTCTATTCTTAGCAAAGAATTCAATTGTGTCATTATTATTTTCTCTACTTGTCATTATAAACCATGGAATTGTAACTCCATACTTACGGCCTTGCTCTTTTAAGCCATCGCTTAATAATTCAAATAATGATTTGTGTGATTCT
>CAJJPW010000099.1 GCA_905193725.1 uncultured Eubacteriales bacterium | reverse complement strand
GAGGACTAAAATTATGTCAAAAAATGCTCAGACTGTCGGCTATTTGCCCGACGAGAGACCACCATTTGGGAAACTGCTTTTATATGCGATTCAACAGGTAATTGTCATGTTCCCCGCGACGGTGGCGGTGGCTCTCATTACCGGCTTTCAAGTCTCTACCACCATCTTTGCAAGTGGTATTGCCACCATCTGCTTTATCCTAATTACGAGAAAAAAAATACCCCTGTACTATGGCTCCAGTTTTGCCTATTTGACAGCGGTGATGAGTTTGATGTCCAGTCAGGCCATTGCGGACAAGCTGAGCCCGGAGGCCTTGGAACAGCTCAACAGGTGGCTGGATGGACTGACTCCGATCATGCCGGCAGAGGCTATTTCCTATGCACAGTTTGGCATCATCATGTCTGGCTTTATCTCCATCATTGCGGGTCTGCTCATCCGTTTTGTGGGAAAAAACTCCATCGAAAAGATTTTGCCCCCTACCATTACTGGCCCTGTGGCCATGATTATCGGTCTAACGTTGGCGGGAAATGCATTAAGCGATGCTGCACCTCAGGTGTTAGCTGAAGGGGCAACCGCTACAGTGGCCAATTCCAGCTGGGTATGGGTGGTATCCTTAGCTACTTTGCTCTCCACCGTGCTATTTGCTCGCTATTTGAAGGGCTTTTTAGGGCAGCTTCCACTCCTTTTAGGGGCTGCAGTAGGCTGTGTCACCGCTGGTCTGATCTACGCATTTGGCGGCGCGGAGATGAGTCTTTTTCGGACGATTCCTCAGGAAGCCATTTCAGGGGCCCTCTGGTCGGCAGGTCCATTTGCTGTACCGGCGATCACTTTGCCTAAGGTCTCTTGGGAAGCAGTGTTGGCGATTATGCCCATTGCCATTGCCACGATTCCCGAGTCCACGGCCCACATATACCAGTTGGATATTTATGTGAATGACATTGCCAAAAAGAAGAAGTCCAATAAAAAATATAATATCGCAAGTAAGCTGGATATCAACCTCATTGGGGATGGCATTTGCGACATGGTTTCTGGCTTTGTAGGCGGCCCAGCTGGGACAAACTACGGAGAAAACATCAGCACCATGGCGATTACCCGAGTGTTTTCCGTACCGGTACTTATGGGAGCGGCGATTATTGCCATTATCGTATCCTGCTTTACACCATTGATTCAGGGCATTTATGCCATTCCTTTGGCAGTTATCGGAGGATTGGAAGTGTATCTCTTTGGCGCTATTGCTGCTCAAGGTATCGCCATTATGATTGAGAAAAGGGTGGACATGTTCAACGCGAAAAATATCGCTGTTATCGCATGCATTATGATCATCGGCCTAGGAGGTCAGTATGCCTTTGGTGGAAACATCAACTTCTTTGGCGTGGATATTCCCTGTATTGCAGGCGCTGCCATCTTTGGCATCTTGCTCAACCTGCTTTTGAGCATCGGCGAAAAGAAAAAACAAAAGCAAAGTGAAGAGCAACCAGAACAGTAATTTTTTGAAAGAAGAAATTAGACAGTAGAATTTCAAAATAGTGGGCGGGTAGAAACGGTGGTTTTTTCTATCCGCCTTTTATAATTACAAAACTCTGCTCGATGATTTGTGTGGAAACAAATGGGAAAATGATGCTGCGAATCTATAAAAATGATTGAACCAGGATGGCAATTGTGCTATATTAAAAGATATGGTATATAGTAGGTGTAGTGGGCTGTTTTGTAAAGATACGGGGAAATTGTCATGAGTCATAGGCTGAGATCGAGTAAAAATCTCTCGAAACTATGATAGAGAATACATAGAGGAATCGTGATAAAATACAGGTTGTCAAACAGCAAAGGAGAGATAAAATTATTTGAAGGTTTTTGTAAGTTGTGATTTGCCAGGACATGCACTGAAAAGGCTGAAAGCACAATGCGAAGTGACTGTAAATAGCAAAGGGCAGCTCACGCCCCAACAGCTTGCACAGGAGGCAAAGGGTTATGATGGCATAATTACCATGCTATCTGATATAGTGGATGAGTCGGTTATCCAGACATTAAAGGACCAGCTCAAAGTAATTGCAAATTATGCTGTGGGGTATAACAATATCGATGTGGACTGTGCCACAAAATGGGGCATTTATGTAGCAAATACCCCAGATGTTTTGACGAATGCCACAGCAGAGGTGGCAATTGCCCTGATGTTTGCCTGCGCCCGAAAAGTAGTACAGAGCGATAAACTGGTGAGAAATGGAGAATTTGCCGGTTGGAAACCGGATTTGATGCTGGGGCAAGATGTTTTTGGAAAGAAATTAGGAGTGATTGGCGCTGGAAGAATAGGCAGGAGAGTTCTGTGTGCGGCAAGAGGCTTGGGAATGGAGATTTACTACCATAACCGACAGCAAAACCTTGAGGCAGAGCAATTAGGGGCCAAATACGTAAGTCTGAAAGAGCTGTTTGGAGAATGCGATTACATTTCTATCCACTGCCCGCTGACCGATCAGACCTACCATCTCATCGGCAAAACTGAGCTGGAGATGATGAAAAAGACAGCAATATTAATCAATACGGCAAGAGGGCCAGTGGTAGATGAAAAGGCGCTGTGTGAGGCACTCCAAAATGGAGAGATTCTCAGCGCTGGACTGGACGTCTATGAAAGAGAGCCGCAAGTGGAGCCTCAACTGTTGACGATGGAAAATGTAGTGTTACTCCCACACATTGGCAGTGCTACTTATGCTACCAGGGAAAAGATGGCCGATATGGTGGTAGATGCAGTGCTCAGTGGGATCAAGGGAGAATGTCCTCAAAATGCAGTGAATGTTGTACAGCGATAACACAGGAGGAAAAAGATGTTACCATTTGAAAAGACAGGGATCAAAATTCCTAAAATACTAATACCAAACCAAAAAGTTTCTCTGAAAAAATGGGCAGTAATTGCCTGCGATCAGTTTACTTCACAGGAAGATTACTGGCACGATGTGGAGCGAATTGTGGGTGGAGCCCCCTCTACGCTGCACATTATTCTGCCGGAAGTCTATTTGGAAAACGACAATGTTTCTGAGATCATCGAGCAGAACAATAAAGTGATGAAGGATTACCTCACCCAGGGGGTGTTAGAAGAACTCCCAGAAGGGTTACTGCTGGTGGAAAGGCAGATTGGCGATCGAGTGCGCAAAGGTGTGATGGTGGCGGTAGATTTAGAAAAGTATGATTTTGATCCGGAGGCCAAGGCGCAAATCAGGGCTACAGAAAAGACTGTCTTGGAGCGCATTCCCCCGAGAGTACAAATTCGCAAGGGCGCAATTTTAGAAACGCCTCATATAATGGTAATGATGGACGATCCAGACAATAGTGCAATTGGACAGTTAGAATTGCATAAAACGGAGCTACATAAAATCTATGATTTTGACCTGATGAAGAACGGAGGAAATATTAAGGGATACTTTACGGACAATCAGGTGATTATAGAAAACTTTAAGGAAGCGATCTGCAATCTAAACGTCCAGGACGGCATGGTGTTCTGCGTAGGAGACGGAAACCACTCGCTGGCAACGGCTAAAACTGTTTGGGAAGAGAAAAAGATGCTCATGACGCCAGAAGAGCAGGAAGTATCCCCGCTTCGATACGCGTTGGTAGAGCTAGTCAATGTGAGAGATGAAGGGATTGCGTTTAAACCTATTCACAGAATCCTATTCAAAGTGAATCCCACAACCTGTCTGGACTTTATTGTGAAGAGAATGAATGACAAGGGGCTAGAGGCGAGACTCATTTACTCCAGGTTCCGCTATAAATCCAGCAGTGAAGTGGATTGTGGAGGGGAAATACACGTCATTCCGTTTGTGAGCAAGGATGGTTCAGGAAGGATTGAAGTGGCGAATTCCAAAGATGCGCTGGCAATTTCTGATTTACAGGATATCTTAGACGAATTTTTGGCGGAAAACCCCACCTCATCCATCGACTACATTCATGGAGATGACGCCTTTTTTGAGCTGGCAACGGATTATGACAACCTAGGTTTCTTCATGGGAGCGCTGAATAAGTCGGAGTTTTTTGAGACGGTAATTAACTGCGGCGTGCTGCCCAAAAAGACCTTCTCTATGGGAGAGGCAGAGGAAAAACGGTACTATCTGGAGTGCCGGTATATTGGCATGGAGCCTTTGCAGCAGGAACAGGGCGAGACAGAACCTGAGACAGCTGAAGATCAGGATATAAAAGAGCAGCAGGAAGATCTGGAAACAGAATAAGATATAGAGAATATAAGATGATGAGGGATTAGTCAAATGGCAAATATCGTTACGAAGTTTGGTGGAAGTTCTCTGGCAGATGCAGGCCAGTTGAAAAAAGTGAAAGAGATTATTGAGTCCAACCCAGAACGCCGGTATGTGGTGGCGTCTGCACCGGGCAAGAGATTTGATGAAGACATTAAAGTTACGGATATGCTCTATAACTTTCACCAAGCGGTATTCTTCGGCGAACCATACGATGAGATTTTCGACGAGATCAAAAGACGCTTTGTAGAGATGAAAGAACAGTTAGGTTTAAATGTAGATATTGAGAAACATATCGACGATATGAAGCAACATATTTTAAACGGAGCGTCTAGAGATTATGTGGCCAGCAGAGGAGAATATTTAAACAGTATCTTAATTGCCGACTATTTGGGCTTTACATTTGTTGATGCAGCGGAGATTGTCTGCTTTGATAGTCAGGGGATTTACGATAATAATGCCACGATGCATAAGGTGAGAAAACGCCTCAAAGAGGTAAAAAGGGCGGTTATTCCAGGCTTTTATGGGAGCATGCCAGATGGTTCGATAAAAACTTTCTCCAGAGGCGGCTCGGACATTTCCGGAGCGATTATAGCAGGTGCCCTTAGCGCGGATTTATACGAAAACTGGACGGATGTATCTGGATTTTTGATGGCAGATCCTAGGATTGTTAAAGACGCCAATAAAATCGACGTGATCACCTACCGCGAACTGCGAGAGCTCAGCTACATGGGGGCAACGGTACTGCATGAAGATGCGATTTTTCCGGTATTTCAGGCGGCGATTCCCATCAATGTGCGCAACACCAACGATCCAGAGAACTCTGGCACCATGATTTTGCCTACAGTGGAAGAAGAGGGAGAGCACGAAATCACCGGAATTGCCGGGAAGAAGAACTTTACCGTCATCTCTATTGAAAAAAATGGCATGAACAAGGAACTGGGCTTTGGCAGAAGAGTGCTGTCTGTTTTGGAGAAATTTGGGGTTTCTTTTGAGCACATGCCCTCTGGCATTGATACATTGTGTATTGTGGTGGAAGATACTGCCTTAAGTGATAATTTAAACGATATCATCGATGAAATTCACGATGCCTGTGAACCGGATAGTGTAGTGGTTCACGACAACATGGCACTGATTGCCACAGTGGGACGAGGAATGATTCACAATGTGGGAATTGCTGCAAAGTTATTTGGAGCACTTGCGGGGCAAAGTGTTAACATCCGCATGATCGACCAGGGGTCCAGTGAGATCAATATCATCGTAGGTGTGGAAAACGACGACTTTGAAAGAGCAGTCCAAGCGATTTACAATGCATTTGAGAGGTAGGTCCAGAGTATGATTATCAATTCGCTAGGAGCTGTTATAACCGTACTTCTAATTACAGGCCTGGGGTATTTTCTCGCGGCAAAAAAGATCATTACCCCACAGGTGGGCACGCATCTTGCCAGCATTATCTTTTGGGCGCTGCTGCCAGCTAATATTATCTACACCTTTGAGAAGAATTTCAGTAGGGAGCTTTTAGCAGAGTCTTGGATTATGCTGTTAGCCATTCTGGTAGCATTGTTAATCATCCACTATTTGGCCTTGGGGATTGCCCATATCATCAAAATCCCAAAAGAGAGGCAGGGCGTTTTTTGTGTCATTTTTGCCATGTGCAATTCCGCCTTTGTAGGATTTCCAATGGCACAGGCGATATTTGGGGATCAGGGGATGCCCTATGCAGTATTGTTTTTTATGCCAAATGCGGTGCTGGCCAACACTCTTTCGTATATGGTTATTCGAAAAGATGGAGACTTGCGTTTGGGAAAAGAGACCAAATTCTCCCTAAAGGAGATGCTCAAAAAACTGGTGATGCCCCATACAATTGCCATTGTGGTGGGGTTTATTTTGGTAGGGTTTGGAATTCAGCTGCCCAGCTTTATTATGAATACTTGTGAATATCTGGGAACAGCGACAACTGCCATTTCTTTGCTGTTTATCGGGTCACTCATCCACAAAATTGGATTGCGGAATATGGGATATGAAAAGGGCTTTGGCATTTTGATGGTGGGAAGATTTATCATCTCACCGCTAGTGGTTTTGGGCATTTGCCTCATCTGCCATATCGACCATTACGCCACCACGGTGTTTACTACCCAAATGGCACTGCCAGTGATGACCCAGGTTGCCATCCAGGCAGAGATGTTTGGCGCAGACAGCGTGTTTGCGGCGAAAGGAGTTTGTTGGACAACCCTGCTCTCCTTTGTGGCCATTCCGGCGGTAGTGCTGCTGTGCAATACAATATGATGAAAATTTTGAGTTGATAGATGATTTTTGAAGGGGAGAGAAAAGGTATGCCAAGTGTTAAGAGAGTTTTTGTGGAAAAAAGACAGGGCTACGATGTAGAGGCAAAAGGGCTGTTGGCGGATTTAAAGGAAAACCTGAAAATTGACGGACTCACAGGTGTTCGGGTGCTGAATCGCTACGACTTAGAGGACATTGGCGATGAGGACTTTGAGCGGGCAGTTGTGGACGTGCTCAGTGAACCAGCAGTAGACGATATTCAAATCGGCGCAGTGGACTGGGGAAAGGATATAGTCATCGCCGTGGAGTATTTGCCCGGCCAGTATGACCAGCGGGCAGATAGCGCTGCCCAGTGTATTGAGCTGCTAACGAAAATCAGGCCCACAGTGAAAAGTGCCAAGATCTACATATTATCGGGAGATTTGCAAGAGCAGGAAATTGCCAAAATAGAAAAGTATCTGATCAATCCTGTGGATTCCCGCAAGGCCAGCCTGGAGCTGCCCAAAACCCTCAAAATGGATTTAAAAATACCCACCCAGGTGGCAACGGTAGATAGATTTATCAGCTATTCTGAGGAGGAGATGGAAAGCTATCGCACGCAAATGGGATTTGCCATGACATTAGCAGACCTGATGTTTACCCAAACCTACTTTAAAGAAATGGAAAGAAGAGACCCAACCATTACCGAGCTAAAAGTAATTGACACCTATTGGTCAGACCATTGTCGACATACCACATTTTTGACCAAGCTCACAGAAGTGGACTTTGAACAGGGACAAATATCCGATCGCATCAAGGAAGAGTATTTTAAATACCTAGGGGCGAGAGATTACGTATATCAGGGCAAAAAGCAAAAGGACGTTTGCCTCATGGATTTGGCTACTATTTATGTGAAAGAGGCCAAAAAGCGGGGTATGTTAGCAGGACTGGACGAATCCGAGGAAATCAACGCCTGCTCCATTCGGGAGAAGGTGAAAACGGATGAGGGAGATGAGAATTATCTCATCATGTTTAAAAACGAGACTCACAACCATCCTACTGAGATTGAGCCTTTTGGTGGCGCGGCAACCTGCCTAGGCGGCGCCATTCGGGATCCGCTGTCTGGCAGGGCTTATGTATATCAGGCCATGCGGGTTACGGGCAGCGGCGACCCTAGAGAACG
>CAJJPW010000098.1 GCA_905193725.1 uncultured Eubacteriales bacterium | reverse complement strand
TTTAGCCGTAATCGATTTTAATAAAAACGTATCGGAAATTGTAGGGGAATACGGAGCAAAGGGCTATTACGGAGACGTCACCGACTTTGCACAGATGGACAGCCTCTTTGAGCAGGTCGTCAAAGACCTGGGCGGGCTAGATATCCTCATCAACAGCGCAGGGATGACCGTGCGGGAAAACTCCGAGGTTAAAAATATGAGCAATTGGGACCGGCTGATGAAGCTCAATGTGGATTCGGTGATGTACCTTTGCAAATTGGCAGCCAATGTGATGATACCCAAAGGATATGGAAAAATTCTAAACATGGCTTCTATGACGAGTTACTTTGGCGTACCCTATTCTGCCGCCTATGCCACCAGCAAGGGTGCAGTGATGCAAATGACTAAGTCGCTGGCAGATGAATGGGCTCAATATGGCATTCGGGTCAATGCACTGGCGCCAGGGTATATGGATACTCCGCTCTGCTCTGGGATCACCCAAAATGAAGATCAAAGCCGCTATCAATTCTTGCTGTCCAGAATGCCAGTAGGGCGTTGGGGAAGGCCAGAGGATCTTAAAGGCGCGGCAATCTTTTTGTGCTCTGACGCTTCCGAATACGTCAATGGGGCGATCTTGCCAGTAGACGGGGGATTTTTGGCCCGATAGTGGGAGAGGGGTTGTGGCCAAAACTAAAATCTTTTCCTTACATATTTAATACATGATCAGCAATTTATAGAACAGTTGCCACATTGTATTGCAAAATAACACCGCTATTTCGCGGTGTTATTTTGCAAAAAGCTATCAATAAGTTTTAACCTCTACGAAAAATAAAAATAGGAGTTTATTATAAAAATATCGCCCACTAAATTTGGTGGGCGATATTTTTATCTAAATATGGCGCAGCGCCCTCAAAATAAATGGATGTATCACTAAAATATCCAACAAGTGATATGAAAAAATGAAATGCGGATCAGGTGCGAAGCCATTAGAAATAATCAAAAAAGGTCAATAAAAATGGGCCACATATTTACAGAGTTTTGACACAAAGATAACACAGCTTTGCTCGTAAGGCAGGGTGTGTTTTTTTAAAATATATTTAGAAAAGCAAATTCATTATACGGTTTTTACGAGAAAATTATTAAAAAGGTCTTATATAAATCCAGAAAATCGAGAGCAGGAGGTGAACAAATTGCAGCTGACGTTAATGCAAAAGACGCGCATCAATCGATTAGTATTATCTGCTAAAGTCAGCGGCCAATTTTGGATCACCTGTCTGGACGAGAGAGAAACGGCAAGAGAATTGGTAACTGTAGAGGGAATTGACGGCCAATGGGTGCTCAAATCCAACCGGAAGGTAGAAGTGAGGGATGGGAGCAACCAAAAGATCAAGTCCATTGCCATTGAGCCTATGAATTTCTACAACCTATATGATCGACTGACAGATGAGACTTACCTGCTGTTTGCTGAGCCCATCACTGACGACCGAAAGATCTATCAAAAGATACTCTTCCAGCCAGACGCTGTCATCACCATCGGGCGAAAGGAAGAGAATACTATTGTCTATCAGAGCAGATTTACTTCCTCCCACCATGCAGAGTTGGTAGTTGTCAACCAAAAGCTGATGCTGACAGACCTTAACAGCTCCAATGGCACATTTGTCAACGGACATCGAGTGCAGACAGTGGAGTTAAAGCCAGGAGATGTGATATACATTGTCGGCCTCAAACTCATTGTGGGCAATGGATTTCTCGCCATCAACAACCCAGACCAAAAAGTCAGCTTTGACCACAATACTCTAACACCGCTTCAATCTCTATTAGAGGCAGAGCCAGATCGAGAAGAGATGGAAGAGGAGGAGATACAGGCAGAGGATGAGGTGTTTTACCGCTCTCCACGCTTTAAACGGGATGTCAAGACGGCGGTAATCACCATTGACCCACCACCCCCTTTGGGCACGCCAGAGGCAACCCCGTTGATGCTGATGCTAGGGCCCTCTTTGACTATGGGAATGGCATCTCTATTTACTGGGCTATTTAGCTATTACAATGTAGTGAGCTCGGGAGGAGATATCAAACAGGCGATTCCCTCTTTAGTGATGGCAGGCAGCATGCTCTGCGGTACCATTTTGTGGCCCATCCTGACCAAAATGTTTGAAAAGCGAAAAAGGCGCCTACATGAGCAGGAACGCCAAAAGAAATACAACGCTTATCTGGAACAGAAACGCCAAGAGATTGCCGAAGAATCCTATTTACAAAAAGAAATCCTCAAAGAGAACTTTAGCTCATTAGAAGAATGTGGGCAACGCATCTTGCAGCAGAAGAGAAATTTGTGGGAGCGCATGGACACCCACAACGATTTTCTAAAAATCCGCCTGGGAATTGGAGATTTGCCCATGGACTTAGAGCTCAAATTCCCAGAAAAACGCTTTGTATTAGAAGATGATATCCTCCAAAACAACTTATATAAATTAGCAGAACAGCCCCAGATTCTCAGCCAGGTTCCTGTTACGACCTCCTTAAAAGATCAAGGTATTGTAGGCATTGTAGGTAACAGGGATCGTGTGCTGGGACTTGTACGGGGCATTATTCTGCAACTTGTTGCCTTGCACAGTTATGATGATGTAAAGCTGGTATTTTTCTTTAATCCAAGAGAGAAAGAACAAGTGTCCTTTTTGAAGTGGATTCCCCATGTATGGGACAATGAAAAAACCATCCGATTTATGGCATCTAATCCCGGAGAGATGAAAGAGATCTCGGCTCATTTAAACCGGCTTTTAGCAGCGAGGGAGGCGGAGGATGATCCAGAGACGCTGCTGCCTCACTATGTGGTATTTGCCATGGATAGGGAACTCTCCAACAAATCGGAACTGGTAACCGCCCTGTTAAAATTAAAGGAGCCAAGGGGATTTAGTTTGATAGCTCTTTACGACACCATCAACAACCTTCCCAAAGAGTGTGATACTGTGGTGGACTTAGGAGAGGTGGAGAGCCGATTTTACAATAAAAAAGACATTTACGGCCAATATCAGATTTTCCAGCCGGATTTTCAACCACTGGCACCCTGCATCCAACTGGGCACTGCTTTGGGCAATATTCGATTGAACACCATGGCCAGCGCCTATGTACTGCCCAAGATGATCACTTTTCTAGAGCTGTTTGGGGTGGGGAAAATTGAGCATCTCAACCCGCTTACCCGTTGGAGGGAAAACGACCCTACTAAGACACTAGAGACGGCGGTTGGAGTCGATAGACAAGGAGACCTCTTTAAGCTGGATCTGCACGAAAAATTCCATGGACCCCATGGGCTAGTGGCTGGAATGACGGGATCGGGCAAAAGCGAATTTATCATGACGTACATTCTCTCTATGGCAGTAAACTACCATCCCTACGAGGTGGCATTTATTCTCATCGACTATAAGGGAGGCGGCATGGCCAAGGCCTTTGAAAATTTGCCTCATACAGCTGGAATTATTACTAACTTAGATGGGGCAGCAGTCAACCGATCCCTCATCTCCATACAGAGCGAGCTAAAGCGCAGGCAGGCGATTTTTAGCGCCACTAGCAAGGCCATTGGTGTGAGCAACATCGACATCTATAAATACCAGAGGCTCTACAGAGAGGGCACAGTCAAAGAGCCCCTCCAACATCTGTTTATCATCTCAGACGAATTTGCAGAGCTCAAGACCCAGCAGCCGGAGTTTATGCAACAGCTCATCAGCGCGGCCCGCATTGGGCGGAGCCTAGGCGTCCACCTGATACTGGCGACACAAAAACCAGCAGGTGTGGTAGACGATCAAATCTGGAGTAACAGCCGTTTTCGGGTATGCCTGAAAGTGCAGGAAAAGGCGGACAGCATGGATATGCTCAAAAGGCCGGATGCGGCAGAGCTGACAGACACCGGACGCTTTTACCTACAGGTGGGATATAACGAGATTTTTGAGCTGGGGCAATCTGCATGGTCCGGCGCAGCCTACGAACCCTCTGACCGGGTGGAGACCAAAAAGGACCTGAGCATTGCAGTGCTGGATCCCATAGGCAGGGTAATCAAACAGGTGGAGATTGAGCGAAAAAAACAGACAAAGGCCAAAAAGGAAAAACAACTGGACAGTATTACCCAGTATTTGGCACAGCTGGCACAGGAAGAGGAAATTCAGGTAAAGCCACTGTGGTTGCCACCCATGCCGCCTAGGCCACTTGTAGAGGAGCTGGAGGAACAGTATCCAGCGGAAAGGCCAGAGCCCGGCGTATTGATGCCCCTCATTGGCATGCTGGATGACCCAATGAACCAATGTCAAAAACCCCTTTATTTGCCATTGACCCAAGAGGGCAATGTGATCGTCTACGGTTCAGCAGGCAGTGGAAAGACCACCTTTCTCACCACTATGTGCTACTCTCTGCTGAAACACTATACGGCCCAGGAAGTGAATCTCTACCTGTTGGACTTTGGCTCTGAAGTGCTGAAGTGCTTTGCCCAGGCGCCGCAAGTGGGAGATGTACTCTTCTCCTACGAGCGAGAGAAAGTGGTGAATCTATTTAAGATGCTCACGACGGAGATCGAGCAGCGCAAAAAGGTCTGCGCAGAGTACGGCGGAGATTTTCTCTCCATGGTTCGCCAAGGGGGAGAGAAGATGCCATCCATTGTGGTGGGAATCCAAAACTACTCCGGCTTTAGCGAGAATTTCGACGACTTAGAAGAACAGGTGAGTTACCTGACTCGAGAGGGTACTAAATATGGAATCTACTTTGTCCTCACAGCCCTCACGACCAATGCAGTGCGCTACCGAATGATGCAGAACTTCAGGCAGCTTCTGGTGTTACAGCTGAACGACCAGTCGGAGTACTCGGGCATTTTAGGCAGCGTTGGGGGAACGTACCCAGCGAAGATGAAGGGCAGAGGCATTTTAAAACAGGATAACGTCTATGAATTCCAACTGGCGTTTGCATCGGAGCAAGAGCCTGTAATGGACTATATCCGCCAATATGCAAAACAATTGCAGCAGCAGTGGAAAGGGCCAGGTGCGCCTAAGGTGCCAATTCTGCCGGAGAAGGTGGATCTAGAATTTGTAAGGGACTACCTGCCCAAGGAAAAGATCGCACAGTACCCTGTAGGAGTGGATAAAAATACACTGCAGGTGTGCAGCTATCCCTTTGAAAAACAGATGATCACCTTTGTGATGTCCCGCTCAGACAGCACGGGATTCATCTCCGCTCTATGCGGTGTCATTGCAGCAGATGGGCAAATCCCTTTGACCGTGATAGACCCCAACCGAAGCCTTGAGGTTTCTGGGGAAAACATGCGCCTAGTAGTGGATAAATTGGACAAGGAAATTGACGAGTGGTTCCAAGAACTGGTATATCGACACAACACGTGGAAAGAGGCAAAGGAACAAAACCGGCCAATTCCCTCCTTTGAAAAGAGGATCTTGTTGGTGCACGGCCTATCGGTATTGCGAGAGTCGCTAAGTGAAGATGCGCTGGACAAATTCAAATTGATGTTGGAGAAGTGCCAGATCACATTTGGGATTACCTTCCTCTTTACTGCCCAGGCAGATCAAATCGCCTCATTTTCCTTTGAGCCTTGGTTTAAGGCATTGGGGACGCTCAACCGAGGCATTTGGATTGGTGGCGGAATTGCCGACCAATACCAGCTGAAAATTGCAAAAATCACCAACCAGCTCTATGAGGAACTGGAAAATGACTTTGGATACATTGTGTCAAACGGCAAGCCACAGCTCGTAAAATTGCTGGCTGACCCAAGAGAGGGGGATAGCGATGGATAAGATACTTGCGGAAGTTTACGTACCGGCAGAAGGCACTACGTACGACGTGTTAATTCCCCGGGAGCTTAAGATAAGAGAAGTGATCCTGCTGCTATCTAAGGCATTTGCAGACCTCTCGGACGGCTGTTATGAGGAAGGCGAGAATACGCTGCTCTGCGACTATAGCACGGGAAAAATTCTAAATATTGACTATTCGGTGTGCGAATTGGGCTTAAAAAACGGTTCGTCGCTGATGTTAATATAAAACACTCAATCCAATTTTTTAAAGGAGGAAAAAAACATGGCAACAACAATTATTGTAGACCCTGCAAAACTGGAAGCAGCTGCTTCTCAAATGGATACCCAAGCCGGCGAGTACGAAAGACAGTACAACCAACTCTTCAGCGAAGTGGACGGCATGGGTGCAGCTTGGCAGGGAGCGGACAACGTGGCTTTTGTCAATCAGATCAAGGGATTTATGGATGACTTTCAACAGATGAAAGCTCTCATGCTCCAGTATTCCGAATTTCTGAAGAACAGCGCTACCAGCTACAGAAATACGCAAGAAGACCGCATTACCCAAGCCAGAAGCTTGACGAACTAATGCTAGCCAAACGAGAATAGGAGGAACGAATTATGGCAGTAGAAGGAATCCACATTTCCCTGGCGGAAGTATCAAAGACAGCGGGAACCATCCGCACACTTAATACTAGCTTAGATGAGCGGTTAAACGAGATCAAAAAACAGATGAACGACCTCTCTTCCACATGGCAGAGCCCAGCGGCGGAGACCATTCGCAGCAAGTTCAATGCTTTAGTGCCGGTGTTTGAAAACTACAAGCAAATTGTAGAGTCTTATGCTAAATTTTTGGATAACACAGTAACCAGCTACGAAAGCACAGAAACTGCAATCAACAACAACGCGAGCGCTTTCAAATAATCCTGGAAGACCGGGGCAGACAAATTTGATTTGTTTTGCCCTTTTGAAAGGGAGCTAGAAGCCAGAGCGCTTTTTCAAAAGGGCAAAACCAAGAAGGGAGCATACCAATCCATGAGTAATATTCAGGTGACAACCAATCTTCTCACTTCGGCTGCCACAAAGATGGATTCCGAAGCCAACTCTTACGAACAGACGTATCGCCAATTACTCAATGCAATTAGGACTCTGGCGTCTTGGCAGGGAAAGGACAGCCAAACATTCAAAGATCAGGTATCGGGATTTGAGGATAATTTGCAGGAACTGGTAAGTACAGCGCGGGAGTATGCTCAATACCTCCGGCGCAGTGCCCAGGAATATGAGCAGGCCCAGAGCAATGTATTGTCCAGCGCCCAGAGATTGTAATTTGGGCAGATAGAGAGGGGAAACCAAATGATTAGCGTAAGTGACGCCTACAATAAGGCCAGCAGATTAAACAGCTGTGCCTCTGACTTAAGGGGAATTAAGAGCAATCTCTCTTCCTATAAAAGCAACCTCAACCAAGCCTGGCAGGGGCAGGAGATGAACAGCATAAACAGCGCCTTAGATGACCTGATTAGAGAGCTGGGGCAACAGGCCTCTGCAGCGGATTCCATTGCCTCAGATATCCGTACGGCAGCACAGGAGATTCGCAGGGAAGAAGAGGCGGCAGAAGAGGCCCGCCGTAGAGCAGCGAGCCTTGCAGGTATTTAAAAGAAAATTACAGGAAAGGAGAGCGAGCGCAATGGCATATACCAAGATCAATACAGATTATGTTTCAGGCCAATCTTATCTTGCAGTCAACGGTACGTCTTCCCTGCAAAGCTGCTATAGCACAGTGGCTGGGCTAGGCGTCAACTATAAAATTCTACAGCGCTACTCCATCAGCAGCCGTCTGAGCAGCTTAAAAAGCAATATAAGCAATATGCAGAGCAAACTGTCCTCCATACATAATGTGGTGAGTACAGGAGCCAATTTATATGCGCAGGTGGATCAAAGCCTAATACAATACTACCAAACAGGCAAGCTGAACAGCGTATTTGCA
>CAJJPW010000097.1 GCA_905193725.1 uncultured Eubacteriales bacterium | reverse complement strand
TAAAGCCGCCATTATAAGCGCCTAAGAGATTTTCCTTTGGCACTCTGCAGTCTTTGAAAATCAGCTCTGCGGTAGAGCTCCCTTTAATGCCCATTTTATGTTCAATTTTGCCGATGCTGAATCCCGGTGTTGTACTCTCCACAATAAATGCGCTAATGCCTCGATTGCCTAGGGATTTATCCGTCATCGCAAAAATCACATATACGTCAGCCCTTCCCCCGTTGGTAATAAACACTTTGCTGCCGTTTAAGACGTATTCATCCCCATCCAAATATGCCATTGTCTGCTGCGCTGCACTATCTGTACCGGCATTTGGCTCGGTGAGTCCAAAGCCGCCTAACATTTCACCCTTTGCCAGCGGTACCAAATACTTTTGCTTTTGTTCTTCCGTACCGAATTTTAAGATAGGGCCACACCCCAAAGAGGTGTGAGCACTTAAAATAACTCCAGTTGTCGCACATTTTTTGGAGATTTCTTCTACCGCTAATACATAGCTTAAGTAGTCCCCACCAGCACCGCCATATTCCCTGGGAATCGGAATGCCCAACATGCCGTATTTTTTCATCTTTTCTACTGTCTCTTCCGGGAAACGCTCCTGCTCATCTACTTCTGCCGCTAAAGGTTCTACCTCATTTTCCGCGAATTCCCTCATTAGCTTTCTTACCATCAGCTGTTTTTTGGTAAGGCTAAAATCCATACTAACCACTCCTCCTAAATCATTAAAATCAAATGATATCTATATCGCTAAAAGCTTTCGCTTTTTTTCCAGCAAATTATAATATTTTTGCATATTCCCCCGACATACCCTGTGAGTTCTTTCACTTTTCACTGTACTGTTATATCTTATCAAATCCTCTTTTCATTTACAATACTTTTAAAGACATTTTCGTTATTTTTTTAACAATGTAATTTGCTATTTTCACTTTTCTACCCATTAAATTCGATTTTTTCCCTTATACATTTACATATATTTCCAAATATCTTTTTTCGTCAATTTTTCTCATTGATATATAACCTGTTTGTTATTTTTTTAACAAATTCTTTCAAAAGAAAAACTGAAATTTCTTTCAGTTTTTCTTTTGAAATGCAAACTCCTATAGCGCATGCCAGCCAAAATATCATATTATCTCTCTCTATTACCTATACCATATTATATTTCTCACATTTTATCAAAAGGCAAATAACTATTACTCCTCAACTGTACACACTAAAATATCTTCTCCCCAAATTTAAAGGCGTCACACGCTATATTTGTTATGATCTATCCTCAGTCGTCAAAGCCAAAGAAGTCCTCATAAGGTTCGCCCACATACATGATATTATTTTTGACTTTCAAGTACTCCAGCAGTCCTTCCATTCCGTCTTCTCTGCCAATTCCGCTGTTTCTATTGCCACCAAAGGGCGACTCAATATTGGACTTTGTGGTACAATTTAGCCAAACGGTACCTGCATCTAATTTTTGCGCCGTCCAATAGAGCTTTCTGGGGTTCTCGCTGAAAATCGCTGCCCCAAGGCCAAAGTCTGTGGCATTTGCCAGCTCAATTGCCTCTTCTAATGTCTTATATCTGGTAACTGCTAGCACTGGCCCGAACACCTCTTCATGGAAGATGTCCATCTCTGGTGTTACATTTTCTACTACAGTAGGCATATAGTAGTTACCTTTATCATAGATGCCGCCGGTGAGGCGTTTGCCGCCGCACAGCACTTTTGCTCCCTGTGCGATTGCGCCATCTACAAATCCCTGTACGCTCTTTACCTGTCCTTCATCGATGAGAGACCCCATCTGCACGTTTTCATCTAGGCAGTCTCCGATGCGAATGGAATTCACCTTCTTGAGCAACAGCTCCATAAATTCATCGTAAATCTCGTCAGCAAGTAGCAGTCTGGAAGCAGCACAGCACACCTCTCCTTGGTTCATACAGAACCCCAAGATAATGCCATTTACTGCGGCATTCATGTCACAATCGGGCTCTGCAATCAGTGCGCCCTTTCCACCGAGTTCCAGCACTAACTTTTTGATCCTCTTTGCCTTTGAGGAAGCTTCCATCAACCTTCTTCCCACCGGTTCGCTGCCCGTCAAAGTGGCCACTGCCACATGGTCATTGGCTAGGAACTCCTCTCCCACAACACCGCCAGAGCCGGATACTACGTTAAATACCCCAGCTGGTACTCCTGCCTCTTGGAAGATCTCACCCATAATCTGCGTGGTTATTGGAGTGAGAGTAGAAGCTTTGCTCACGATAGTATTACCTGCTGCCAAAGCCGGGCATACCGACCGGGTCATTAGGTGCAACGGGAAGTTCCAAGGAGAAATACTAGCCACTACGCCATAGGGCTCATACGTGGTATAGTCAAAGCACTTCTTTCCAGGAATGTGAATTACTTTCCCTGTGAGGGATTTTATCAGATCTGCATGGAACCGAAACGCCCGAATGCTCAAGGGGATGTCAATACTTCTGGTTTCGCGGATAGCCTTACCAGTATCCATCGCCTCCCATTTAGCCAGCTCATCAAAGCGTTTTTCCATGATATCAGCTACTTTATGAAGATAAGCGGAACGGTCATCATAATCTAAATCAGACCATACGCCACTTTGAAATGTCTTATACGCCGCATCAATTGCCTTTTTCACATCATTAACACTGGCATACGCCATTTCAGCAATCTTTTCCCCAGTACATGGATTAAAGCTGTCAAAGGTCGCTCCATTTTCTGCGTCTACCCATTCGTTGTTAATAAATAACTTGAATTTCTTCATCATAGCCTCCTATTTCCTATCATTTTTCCATTGAAATCGATGTCTTGCGAAACCGCCCAGTTGTTGAAAAATCCATCTGAGATTTCTCTGCGCCCCACAACTTTGTGCGATCTCTCTTAACAGCATAGATCCCATAATCGCTATGATTGTCTACAAAAGTGCAAGCTAGAATACAATTTATAGTAATTGTATACTGTATATTTCATATTATATAGGGAGTTAATCATACTGTCAACAAAAATATTGTAAATCTTTCAACTTTCATCAGGAAATATTTGTAAACGATTTATTTTGCCTCTTGGCGGGCATCCCTTTAAAATATCTCATGAAAAAAGAGCATCTTTGAGATGCCCTTTTTTACCGTCTTATTAATTGCCGAATACGCCATCCACTGTCAGCGCAATACAGCCTGGAAATCTCTGGTCAGTCTGGCCAAAATCTTTTCCATCATGTGAGCCACCTCTTCATCGGTCAGTGTCCGATCCGAAGCTCTAAATGTCATTTCGTAGGCAAGGGATTTTTTCCCTGCCTCTAGCTGCTCACCTTCATATACGTCAAACAGCCGTGCGTTTTCCAGCTTATTGCCTCCAGCGGCGATGATGCTGTCTAAAACATCTCCTGCTGGCACAGCAGTATCCACAATCACTGCCAAATCTCGATTCACCGCCGGGTATTTGGGCAGAGCGGTAAACACAATGTTTTCCTCGATATTTTGGAACAGCTGTGTCAGGCAGATATACGCCAGATAAACCCGCTGTTTCATGCCGAAGTTTTTCATGATATCTGGATGTATCTCGCCCATCTCCCCTACAGCAATGCTATTTTTAGCAAAAATCTGGGCTTTTCTCCCCAAATGGAAGTATTCCGCTCCTCCGGCCTTCACCTTAAATCCGGGGACTTTTAGCATCTCAAACAGCTTTTCTACCGTTCCCTTGAGGGTAAAGAAGTCCTCCTCCTTGCCCACTGCCGCCATACAGAGCATGGGGTATTCGGTGGGCAGATCCTGAATGGGCACTTCCTCCGGGATAAACACCTTGTTGATCTCAAACAGTCTGAAGTCGGTGTTTTTCTTGTTGAGGTTGTTGGCCACAATGTTCAGCATATCAGGCACTAACGTGGTTCTCAGCAGTGCCTTATCATCACCCAAGGGATTGATAATCTCCACTGCCTTGCGGCAAGGATCATCCACTCCTAGCTCCAACTTGTCCATCATAGCCTGACTGGTAAAGGAATAAGAGATGCACTCATAGTATTTCTCGCAGGTGAGCAGGCTCCTTATTTTATCCACATTGGCATCATAGCTAGACAGCTTGCCTCCGATGATCTCTCCTGTCATGACTTCTGCTTCAATATTATCGTAGCCATACATCCGCGCCACTTCTTCTGCAATATCGGCGCTGCCCTCGATATCGCCCCGGAAGCTGGGGATTTGGCAAGTGAGCATACCCTCTTCCATTTGTGTTCGAATCCCCACCTGATTGAGCAGAGTAATCATAGTATCCACGGAAATCTCTTTGCCAATCAGCCCGTTGACACGATTTGGGTCTACTCGCAGTACTCTAGGGGTCAAATCCTCTGCCAAAACGTCAATCTCCCCACAGACAATCTTCCCTGCACCCAACTGCTGCACTAAGTGCAGAGCTCTATCCATAGCCATCTTGGTCGTAACCGCATCCGTTCCTTTGGAAAATCTCATAGAGGCTTCTGTGGCAACCCCTAGAGCTCTAGAGGTCTGGCGGATGTTGCCATACATGAATTTAGCAGCTTCAAAGATCACCGTTGCCGTGTCTTCATGAATACCCGAGTCCTGGCCACCCATCACGCCTGCCACGCCAATGGGCTTTTGCGCATCGCAAATCAGCAGATTCGAGTTTGTAAATTCCTTTTCCTTTCCATCTAGCAGCACCAGCTTCTCCCCATCTTGGGCACGGCGCACCACGATTTTTCCACCCGTGATCTCCCGCAGGTCGAAAGCGTGCATAGGCTGCCCAGTTTCCAACATCACAAAGTTGGTAATATCCACAATGTTGTTGATGGGGCGCACCCCTGCTGCCGATAATCTCTTTTGCATCCACGCGGGAGAGGGTTCAATCACCACATCGGTAATCGCCCGAGCGATGTACCGGGGGCACAGGTCGGGATCCTGCACCTCTACCTGCACGTAATGATGGATATCGTCCCCACTCTCTGTAAAGCTAATATCTGGCTGAGAAACCTCCTGCCCCAAAGCGGCGCCGGCCTCTCGAGCCAGCCCTAAAATGCTCAGACAGTCTGGTCGGTTGGCCCCAATTTCAAATTCTATGATGGTATCGTCCACACCAAGAACTTGTGCAAAAGGCGTGCCCGGTGCCACATCCTCCTGGATGATCATAATGCCATAGACTTCCGCTCCTGGGTAATCCTCCTCTTTTAAGTTGAGTTCTTCCCCAGAGCAGAGCATCCCCAGGGACTCCACCCCTCTGAGCTTTCCCTTTTTGATGCTCATGCCGCAGGGCAGATGACACCCCACAGTGGCTACCGGCACATTCGCTCCTTCAAATACGTTATCCGCTCCGGTTACGATTTGGAGTGTCTCACTGCCCACATCGATTTGACACACTTGCAATTTGTCTGCGTCGGGATGTTTGGTTAGGGAGAGGATTTTTCCTACCACAACGCCATCGTACTTTTGGGCGAGATCTTCAATTCCCTCTACTCCGTTGCCAATCATCACCATTTTATCGGCTAGTTCTGCCGCATCTACCTGAATATCTACATAATCCTTTAACCAACTGGTTGGCGCAATCATTGCCATTCCTCCTTATCGAAACTGAGATAAAAATCTCACATCGTTTTCATACAGATACCGAATATCTGAAATCCTGTATTTGATGTTCGTCAGACGGTCTAATCCCAAGCCAAAGGCAAAGCCGCTGTACTCCTCTGGATCTATGCCACAGTTTTTCAGCACCTTTGGGTTGACCATGCCGCATCCCAATACTTCAATCATGCCAGCCCCCTTGCAGGCAGGGCATCCCTTCCCTTTGCACATAGCACAGGTGGCGTCCACCTCTGCACTGGGCTCTGTAAATGGAAAGTATCCTGGGCGGAATTTGGTCTTGGTATCGCTTCCATACAGTTCCTTTAAGAAGGTATTGATCGTCCCTTTTAGGTGGGCAAAGGTGATGTCCTTGCCAATTACCAGTCCCTCTATCTGGTTGAAAATAGGGGAATGGGTAGCATCTACGTCGTCTGTGCGGTAGGTACGCCCTGGGCAGATCATACGAATCGGCGGCTTTTGGGAGAGCATCGTCCGCACCTGCACAGGAGAAGTGTGAGTGCGCAGTACGATATCCTCTGTTATATAAAACGTGTCCTGCATATCTCTCGCCGGGTGGTTTTTGGGAATGTTGAGCATTTCAAAGTTGTATTTGTCGTACTCCACCTCTGGTCCGCTGAGCACCTCAAAGCCCATTTTGACAAAGATATCCCGCACCTCATAGTATACCTTAGTGAGCGGATGCAGCCCACCCATGTCCAGCTTTTTGCTGTTTAAGGTCACATCGATGGTCTCCTTCTTCATCTTCTCCTGTTTTAACTGGTTTTGAAATTCCTGCAATTTGCCGGAAATCAGCTGTTCCACCTGTCCGCGGACTTTGCTTAACAACTCACCGATCACCGGCCGTTCCTGTGGGCTCAGTGTGCCCATGGCCTTGGACAGAGCGGTAATACTGCCCTTTTTGCCCAGGTATTTCACCCGCAGCTCATTGACCTGTTCCATGTCGGCTGCCACTGCAATCTCTTTTTGTGCCGACTGTAAAATTGACTCCAATTGTTCTCTCATAGGATTTCCCTTCTTTAAAAATAATTCATCTCGCGTATCGTCTTCGCCTCTCTCATGGGAAAGGCAATAAAAAAAGCCTCATCCCAAGGGACGAAGCATCTGCTGCGCGGTACCACCCAACTTTGCCATGGCACATAGCCATCGCCTTATTTTCATAACGGCAGTTTCCCACCGGTTTTATCTACTAACCTGCCCTTCCTTTCAAGCAAACTCGCTTTTATCTTCAGACCGGCGTTCTATAAAACAGCTCCCGAGTGAATTTCATCTAAAAGGCCAGGGCATCTTTCACCAACCGATCCCCTCTCTAATTCTTTGGCTTCTTTCAGACTACTGTGCCCGATCACAGCTTTTGTCATTCGCTTATTACGGATAATAGTAACACATTTCTCCCATTTCGTAAAGGGGGAATTTGCCATATTCTCCCCCTCCTAAAGGGAAATTACGCCCCTGGCTGCGTATAATAGTATCCCGGCGGCAACTGCCACATTGAGGCTCTCCGCCTGTCCATAAATGGGGATCTTGTACAGCACATCTGCCATTTGCTCCACCGTATGGCTCACACCTCTGGACTCATTGCCCACCACAATGGCAAGTCTATCGCTATGGAAGTCAAAGCCCCCTCTTCCCTGCAAATGACCCGCCACAATCGTCATGTTTTTGCTCTTGAGCTCCTCTAACACATGAGAAATCTCTCTCTCTGCCACAATGGGGATGTGAAAGATACTGCCCATGCTGGCACGAATGGCCTTGGGAGAGAGAAAGTCGGCGCAACCAGCAGTGAGTATCACGCCACCAGCACCTACTGCGTCTGCGGTACGGATAATCGTCCCCACATTTTGTGGATCCGCCACATCTTCCAGCACCACTACCATGCCATCTCCGATCTGTGCATTGAGAGAGGCGCTGCTCGCCACAGCCAATATCCCCTGTGACGTCTTAGCATCTCCCACTGCATCCATCACATGGGGGCTGCACAGCAGCAATTCTATCTTTTCAAGATCGCATGCCTCCAGAATCGGGGCAAATTTCTCTTGCTGCTCCTCATTGAGGAGTATTTGAGAAATTGCACTGCCCGAGGCGATGGCCTCCCCCACGCTTTTTTCCCCCTCTATCAAAAAAAGCCCTGCCTCTTCCCGATATTTTTTTTTCTTGAGTTTTACTAGGGCTTTGATGCGCTCATTTTTGGTGCTGGTGATTTGCAGCAAATTGCCCACCTCTCTTTCTCCTGTGTTTGTCAGAGCGGCTTCTTTGCCTACCC
>CAJJPW010000096.1 GCA_905193725.1 uncultured Eubacteriales bacterium | reverse complement strand
CGGCGGCAGCATCTGGGATATGGCTGAGTTCAACGGCCGCCTGTATGTTTCCATCTGCACCGGCACCGAGGACAATATGCCGGACGACAACACCATGCAGTCCTTTGCACTGGTGCGGGGTGACCAGAACCCTGACGGCACCTTCACATGGACACCCGTGGCAGGCAATCAGGAAAAGGATGGTGCCCGCTACACCTTCGGCATCGACCCGGAACGCACCCGCTCCGGTGCGGCGAACCTGATCGTGTACAACGACCACCTCTATATTGGGGAGTACAACGATGAAGAGATCGCACTGGAGCGCATCCTCTTTGCCAAGACCGGCAAGAATGCCGACGGTCAGTTTGGCGGCGGACTGGACTGCCGGTTCATCAACGCCAATCTGGAACAGTCGGTGAACCTGTACCGCATGGACAGGGACGAGAACATGGAGCTTGTGGTGGGCAATGCCACCAAGATGTTCCCCTCCGGCAGCCTTTCTGTTTTAAAGTCCGGCTTTGGGCGCAACGAGAACCAGTACATCTGGCGGATGCGGGTGTACGATGGCAAGCTGTATGTGGGCACCTTTGACACCAGCAGCATGCTGGAGTGCGTTGGTCAGTTCGTCAACGGCAACCTGCTGACGCGCACCCCTGCGCAGTGGAAGACCCAGTGGGAATACCTCAAGACCCTGATGAAGGCACTGCAGGCGACGGACCCCGACGGCAACGGGAACCCCGACACCCTGGCCCAGACCATCAAGTTTTCCTACAAATTCGTGTTCGAGAACATCACAATCAGCAACATCGCCAGTGCCATCCGGCTGCTCAACTACATGCGCAAGGCAAAGCAGGGCTTTGACCTGTATGTTTCGGAGGACGGCGTGAACTTCCAGACCATCACCGTGGACGGTTTTGGAGACCCCTACAACCATGGTCTGCGGGCATTCGCCACCACCGACCAGGGCCTGTGCCTTGGCACTGCCAATCCCTTCTACGGCACGCAGGTGTGGATCAAGCGCAAGGACAGCTGACCTCCGCACTTCCATGATAACCGCCGCCCGGCTCTCAAATGAGCTGGGCGGTTTTTGCGTTTTGCACAAGAAACCTATCATATTTTTGGTATTGATGCTGCCGGAGACGGACATACTCCACCGTGGACGTACAATTATGGCGTTAGTGTGAACGAACTATGAAGTTTTACCAAAAATCGGTGGAAAATTGATTGAAAAGTTCAGTGAATTGAATTATACTATCCATATGAGCTTCTTTACCGGAGCGAAACCATTGCGAAAGGGTGCGGCGGGCTGCTGGTTCGGGCCTGCGCACAGAGGGAGGGTGACACCGCATGAAGGGCTGGTACAAGGCGCTGGAAGATCTTGTCTGGCTGACCCAGCTGGGCCTGAATATGCTGCTGCCGCTGGTCATGTGCCTGGGCGGTGCCTGGTGGGCGGTGAACAGCTGGAGCTGGCCGGAATGGGTGTTCCTGCCGGCCATCCTGCTGGGCCTTGCCTCCGGGGCGCAGAACTTCTGGTATTTTGCCAAGGAGCACCTGGACCGCGCCAAAAAGGAAAAACCGAAGCGGGTGGGGTTCAACTCACATCAGTAAACATCACAGGAGGTTCCCCTTTATGAAACTACAGCCGGAATCCAAAAAGGAGCTGACGCGCATCGCCTGCGGCACGGCCATCTGCACCGCTGCCCTGTGGGTGGCCTTTGCGGCGCTGCACCTGGTTGGCTGGGTGAAATTTGATTACACTGTCGTTCTGGGCAGTCTCATCGGCGCGGCCGTGGCCATCGGCAACTTTGCGGGCATCTGCATCGTGTGTCAGAAGGTCATCGACGAGCAGGATGAGAAGCGGCGCAAAGCCACATTACAAGCTTCCTACAACGTCAGAATGCTTTTGCAGGCGGTGTGGATCATCGTGTCCATCGGGGCACCCTGCTTCCAGCCCTTTGCCAGCGTTCTGCCCTTGCTGTTCCCGCGTGTTACGATCTACTACCTGCAAATAACCGGCAAGTACAAGCCCCTTGCACCGGCCGGGCCCTCGGTGGATGTCTCTGTGGAGGACGACCCCGAACCCGCCCCGGAGCCGGAGGCTGAGCCCCGTGACGAAGGGGGTGAAACGTAACAAATGGAACTGAACGGCGCAAAGATCCTGTATACCATCCATACCGATATCCCCCTGCTGGGCGATCTCAAGATCACCCAGACCCTAGTCACTACCTGGATCGTCATGGCGCTGCTTTCGGGCCTGGCCATCTGGCTGGGCAGCAACCTCAAGCTGGAAAATGTCTCAAAGCGGCAGGCCGCGGCCGAGTTCATCGTGGAGCGGCTGGATCAGTTCGTGCACGACAACATGGGGTATCACTTTGACAAGTATATCCCCCTGATCGGCTCGATCTTCGCTCTGAGCATCGGCTGCAACCTCATCAGTGTCATTGGCCTGTGGAGCCCCACGGCCGACCTGAACACCGAGGCTGCGTGGGCCATTGTGGTGTTTGTGCTGATCATGTACTACAAACAGGTCTCTGAAGGGTACGAAGATAGGTCGCGGTTTGATATCATGCAGAAAGTGGGGATGACCAAGCGAGAGATCAGAAAGAGTATCAATTCTCAAATGCTCACAGTGTTCTTCCTGCCACTCATCACAGCGGGCATCCATCTGGCCTTTGCCTTCCCGTTGCTCTCCAAGATGCTGGCCCTATTCAATCTGACCAATATGCCGCTGCTCACCTTGGTTACCCTATGCTGTTACCTGATTTTTGCGGTGTTTTACATCTTGGTATATCGGATCACCTCCAAGGCCTACTATACCATTGTCAGCGGAACAAAGGAGGAGAGAGCATGAAAAAATTTATCGCACTGCTGATGGCACTGAGCACGCTTTTCCTATTTTCCGCCTGCCAAATGCGGCCGATAGAAATAGAGCAGCTCAAGGATGGATATCAGAAGTTTGTGGAAAATCTAGGGCACTCTCAGCTGACAGCTTCCCAAGACTTGATCGGCAAGCGCACGAGCACTGCCGACGAATACACCGGCAGCTATGAAGCCAGTTGCACCCGTTCTACCTCTGGTCGGGATGTGATCTTCGGTGGCGCATCTCTTAAGTCCCGAGAGGTTCACGTGCGCGGAACGCTGCAAAGGGAGGCGGGAAAGGCCACTGTGCGCATTCGGATGAACGGAAAAGTGGAAGAACTCCCCATAGATCAAGATGGCTCCTTTGAGGTGGATTGCCATATGGAGAGCGGTGGCAACTACATCATGGTGGTGTACGATAGCTTCCAGGGCAGTGTACAGCTCGTATCCGAATACGAAGAGAAAGAGGAATGAGCTTGACTTGCAAATTTTACTGCAAACAGGGCGTGACCTGGATCATAGAAAGAGGATAGAGCCAGGAGGTAACTTCGACTATGAGAAAAAAGCAGGAAAACAGAAAAATTCCTAAATTCTTAAGGATAGTAGCGTCCATTTTGAGTCTGCTCATCATCGGGGTTATTGCCCTGGTGATCGAACTGATCAGAAGCCTTTTGACACTCCTCTGGCAGCTAGGGCAGAAAATATCAAAATGGGTGGACCAGAAGGGAACTGAAGAATGTGCCGCGGGACATTCATTGGGATAGTGTGTGGCTAAGCGTGGTAGATCCTTGGCTGCCGCTGCTGGCGGTGATCATCGGATTGGCAGCGATATGCATCCTGTGGCGGTGCATACGCAAGAGGAGACGTTTTAGATAGGAGAACTTTAGCATTGAGAAAGATTTTGGGCAGTTTATTTAAGATACTGGGCTCACTGGTGGCAGCTATTTTTTGTGTGGCGCTGGTAGCCGGCGTAGTGTTCGGCATAAGAGGCTACAACTTGTACCAAAAGGCGGTGGAGCAGGAGCCCATTCAGCAGAAGGTAGAGGCCATTTGTGCAGAGGAACACTTCACAGAGTTCAGTGAGCTGCCAGAGAGGTACATAGATGCGGTGATCTCAGTAGAGGACCACCGGTTTTGGAACCACGGAGGTATCGACATCATCGCCATTGGCCGGGCTTTATGGAGCGATCTTAAGAGCTTTTCTCTGGCGGAGGGAGGGAGCACCATCACCCAGCAGGTGGCCAAAAACCTGTATTTTACACAGGAGAAGACATTGGAGCGAAAGTTTGCCGAAGTATTTACTGCCTTTGCTCTGGAATCTATGTACAGCAAGCAGGAGATTTTTGAGTTATACGTCAACCCCATCTATTTTGGCAGTGGATACTACGGCATTTATGAGGCAGCACAGGGGTATTTTCACAAAACGCCCAAGCAGCTCAGCGATTATGAGTCAGTCATGCTAGCCGGTCTCCCCAACGCTCCCTCTGCATACTCACCGGATGCCAACCCCGAATTAGCCAACCAGCGCATGGAGCATGTGCTAAACCGCATGGTGGCTTGCAATGTCCTCACTCAGAAACAGGCAGATGACCTGCTGCTAGCAGCCCCAGAAGGGTAGAGAATATTCTAGCGGCGATAATTCCATAGTAACCCGCTGAGGCGGGAAATTTAGAGCTTTGCAGTATGATCCAGCTGCGCAGCTCTTTTTTTAGTGTATCAAATATCCACATGAGCATCCAACAGCATCCACTCCAAACGGAAATAAAAATTTTGGCGACGAAATGATAAAATCCTCTTGCTTGTTACGTAGCGTCATGAGATATACTAAGAGCAAGAAGGAGGTGCTGAGATGACAGATGCCAAACAAAACGCAAAAGAAGGATATATGACAGTGGGTGAGATGGCCAAAAAGACCGGCGTCACCGTCCGCACATTGCAATATTACGATAGAGAGGGACTGCTCCATCCTTCGGCGGAGAGCGAAGGAGGAAGGCGACTGTATACCCATAAGGACAGAGTGAAGCTCCACCAAATCCTCTCTCTCAAGCACTTGGGCTTTTCCCTGGACGATATTAAAAACCGATTGATTTCATTGGAGACACCTGCTGAAGTAGCTAGCGTATTGGCAGAACAAGCTGCTGCCATACGGGAAAAGATAGACGCGCTGACCAAATCGCTACAGGATATTGAGGCGCTTCGAGGTGAGGTGCTGCAAATGCAGAGGGTGGACTTTAAAAAGTACGCGGATATTATCGTGAATTTGCAGATGAAAAATGACTACTATTGGATGATCAAACACTTTGACGACCAGACGCTAGATGTCATAAGAGGCCGATTTGATAGGGAGAGTGGGCAAGAGATGATGGATACCTTCGTCTCTTTGCGGGATCGAGCTTTGGCGCTTAGACAGCAGGGGATCCCACCGCAAAGTGAGCAGGGGCAGGAGCTGGCTAGAGATTTTTGGGAGATGATTCTGGTGTTTACCAATGGGGATATGAGTCTGCTTCCCAAGCTGATGGAGCTGGGAACGCAGGAAGATGCAGACCAAAAGTGGAGAGAAAAACAGGAGATCTTCCATGGATATATCGGGCCAGCCCTAGAGGTTTATTTTGCAGAACATGGGATCCAGCCCTTTGAGGAGGGAGAATCGTGAGCAGCGCTATACAAGTGCAAAACCTCTGCAAAAGCTATGGAGCACATCAAGTGCTGAAAGAAGTGTCGTTTGACGTGTACCCTGGCGAGATATTCGCGCTGTTGGGGGTCAACGGCGCAGGCAAAACCACCACTCTGGAGTGCCTAGAAGGGCTGCGCAGGTATGACAGTGGGCGTATCACAGTGAGAGGAAAGATGGGAATTCAACTGCAACTCGCGTCTCTGCCCGCCCAGATCAAAGCCATAGAGGCAGTGAAACTATTTGCCAAATGGAATCATGTGAAAGTGGATTTTGCTATGCTGGAGGCCTTAGGGGTGAGTGAGCTGGCAAAAAAGCAATACGCGGAGCTCTCCACCGGGCAGAAACGCCGGCTACACCTGGCGCTGGCCCTTATCAGCAGACCGGACATCGTGTTTTTAGATGAACCTACTGCCGGTCTGGATGTGGAGGGGAGAATCGCGCTGCACAGCCAAATTCGTCAGCTCAAAGCAGAAGGCAAGACCGTCGTCCTGGCCAGCCATGACATGGCGGAAGTGGAAAGCCTATGTGATCGGATCGCCATTTTAAATGACGGCTTTGTCGCCTTTTGCGGCACGGCAATGGAATTGACGGAAAGAGTAGGAAAACAATACACCATTCGTGTCCAAACGCAAAAGGGAGAAGAGACCGTGAAGACCACAGATATTGGAAAAACATTGCTCGCTCTGCTGGAGGAGTACCAACGGCAAAATATATCGGTGCTGGACATTCAAGTAGATCGGGGGACGCTGGAACAGCATTTTATGGAGATCGCAAGGGGGAAAGAGTGATGAGTGCATTTTTTTATTCGGTGGCAGTGCAGTGGAAGATGGATATCCGCAGCAAGGCGCTGCTCATCACCTGTTATGTGGTGCCGCTGCTGTTTTTTGCCTTGATGGGGAGCATCTTCACCTCCATCAACCCTCAAATGGCGGAATCTCTCATTCCCTCCATGACGGTGATGGGCGTATCCATGGGGGCGTTAATCGGCCTGCCGCCTTCCATCGTGGCGCTGTATGGGGGAGATTGCAAAAAGATGTATCAGGCCAACGGAGTGCCGCTGTATCTGGGCTTGGTGTCTATGTTTTTATCCGCGTTCATCCATCTGCTGATCATGAGCGCTATTCTATACCTTGTGGCTCCTGCTGCCTTTGGAGCTGCCGTACCCCAAAATCCCCTGAGCTATTTTGGCGCGCTGGCGATTTTTTTGGCGGCATCACTCAGCGTGGGATGTCTTTTAGGCCTGATCATGAAAAACCAGGCCAAACTCACCATGGTCGCCCAGCTGGTGTTTTTGCCTTCCATCCTTCTTTCGGGCATTTTGTTTCCCGCTGATCTGCTGCCACAAGCCCTAATTCACGTGGGAAAAATATTCCCTGCCACATGGGGGTACCAGCTGATGCTGGATGGTGGCTTTTCTCTGGAAAATCTGTGGCCACTGATATCAGTTCTGTTGATCATGTTGGGAGCGTGTGGCTTGCTGCTTCATAGGATGAAAGCCAGAGGGAACTAAAACAATCTGGAAAGAGCGTTTTCCATAAGAGACAGCAGAGCAGTTTCGGCGAAAATGGTGCGAGCGCTGATAGAGGAAAGAGGAGAACGCTTTTTCCTGCCGCTCAAAAAATACCAAATAGAGACACACAATAGCACTTTATTTAGACCTTAGATGAAAAGATCAAACAAAATTATGTTGCAAAAAAGGCGTTTGGCAGTAATTGTGGCCAGGCGCTCATTTTTTTGCTCGAATTTTTTAGGGGCGACCCTAATTCACTATGGAAAGATAACAATGGAGATAATTGGACTGATTGCTGTTATGATGCAGTTACAAGTTTTTCAATGGATGGAAAATTTTTTTCGACAAAATTCGCTCCCAATGATGGATAATAGGAGGAAATGAAAAGAGTATATGGCATAGAAAAGATTTGGGAGGTTATGATGTGGAAGAACAAGTAAGGCAATATATGCGATATTTAGAAGGGGAGGAAAAGAGCATGGCCACACGACAGCAATATAAGAGGGATATTGCGCGGTTTTTTTTGTTTATGGGAAATAGGCCTCTCACCCGAGAGCTGGTGATTTCCTATAAACAAGCGCTTCAGGAAAGCTACCTCCCTGCAACCGTCAATGTAAAACTAGCGGCCCTAAATGGCTTTTTCTCCTTTATGGAGAGGGATGACTTGAAAGTCAAGCGGCTGAGAATGCAAAGTGCCCCCTTCTGTGCAAAGGAGAAGGAGCTGACTAGAGCAGAATATTTGCGCCTGCTGGCAGCGGCAAAGCGCAGAAATAACAAGAGGCTGTATCTGCTGCTACAGGCCATTTGCGGCACGGGCATTCGAGTATCTGAGCTCAAATTCATCACCGTCCAGGCAGTGAGACAGGGGGAAGC
>CAJJPW010000095.1 GCA_905193725.1 uncultured Eubacteriales bacterium | reverse complement strand
TAGACCAGCTCACCAAACCCATTGGAAGTCTGGGGAAAATAGAGGAATATGCGGCCCAATTGGCCGCTATTTCGGGTAAGATGAGCCAAGCTTTGGAAAAGTCTGCGGTATGTGTATTTGCGGCAGATAATGGGGTTTATGACAGCCAAATTACGCTGGTTCCTCAAGAGGTGACCACCACTCAGCTGGAGAACATGGCCAAGGGACTGGCGGGTATCAATGCCATGTGTGCTCTCAGTGGATCGGACTTGTTTTTAATCGATGTGGGCGTAAAAAGGCCGCCAGCATCGGATAATATTGAAGATCGATGCGTGATGCGGGGAACCAATAACATGGAGTTTGGCCCGGCAATGAGCAAACAGCAGGCCCAAACGGCGGTAGAAGTGGGGCTGGATAAGGCCTGCGAACTGGCAGATAGGGGTTACGAGCTACTGGGAGCAGGAGAGATGGGCATCTGCAACACCTCTACCTCAGCTGCAGTCATCAGCGTACTGTTGGATCTCCCTTTAGAAGCTGTAGTGGACCGGGGTGCGGGTATTGATGACGTCCACTTTCAGAGAAAATGTGAAGTGATACAAAACGCCATAGAGTTAAATAAGCCCAACCGGGAGGACGTCTTAGATGTACTCAGCAAAGTAGGGGGGCTGGATATCTGCGCCATGTGTGGCTTTTATCTAGGGGCAGCATATCGAAAATTACCAGTAGTGGTAGATGGGTTTATCGCCAGCGCTGCTGCCTTGTGCGCTGTAAGGCTGAATCCCCTGGCGAAGGATTATCTCTTTGGCTCTCATAGGAGCACGGAAAAAGGGCAGAGCCCTGCTCTAGAGGCCATAGGGATTGAGGCGCCATTGCATCTCAATATGAGGCTGGGAGAAGGGACCGGATGCCCGCTCATGTTTGAATTATTGAGGGCTAGCCAAAATATGATGAGGTCCATGGGGTCGTTTGATCAGGGAAATATTGACAGCAGTGAATTTGTGGATCTGCGCAAAATAAAATAAAGAGGGTACAGCACTTGAAAGGACTCAAGCTAGTAATTAATTTGCTGGAGATATTGTCATTTGGAGCACTGCTGATTTTGGTAGTGTTCTTTGCCATGTCCTATTCTGTGCTGCCAGAGAATTTGCCCCATATCCAAATTGCCCTGAATAGCTTTATCCAGTTTAATACTAAGGATGTGCTCATTGGACTGTTTTGGGCGGGATTTCTGTTCTACAGTATATTATTTTTGTTGAGGAAGTTTCCCAGCCTACACGTATATCCTGTAAAGATCACTGTGGAAAATGTGGAGAAACAGCTTTATCTATCCAGATTATTCATAGGACTCGTTAAACTGATCGGGATGGTGGGCATTGTACTGCTCTTTTTACACGTATATTACTATTTCAACGAAGGGGTTTTGCAAAATCTCTTAAGAGAATTGATGGTCACGCTGGGGCTTATGGTACTGTGCGTGGCAGTGTACATTCCTGTGGCCAGGCATTATCGTTAATTGAGGGACTGAACATGGTAGATGGAAATATTAGCGGCATTAAACGAGTGATTTTAGAGGAACTGGAAGAGCTTTCTGAAATGGAGTTTTCCGCAAAGGAGTTCATCCAGGTGGATTTTTTGCGCCGCATTAGTGAAATTTCTGGAGAATTAGGAAGGGAGATCTCCATATATCTCACAAGGAGCGGCCAGGTGGTCAATCTGTCCGTGGGAAGCGGTGCGGAGGTCGTTATGCCTCACATGCGAAAGAGAAGGGGTTACGACTCCATTTCGGGCATTCGGTGCATCCACACCCATCCAGGGGGAACGAGCCATCTATCCGATGTGGACAAGGGCACTCTCCTATCGGCACGGATGGATGCTATGGCTGCCGTGGCTCTGCGGGGGACCACACCAGTGAGCCTATGTGTGGGCTACATTGGCGAGAAACTCTCTGAGGCGGTGGAATACGGCCCATTTGCCATAGAGCGGCTTCCACAGGGAGCGCTCATGGAGGAGATTAAAAACGCCACAAAACGGGTGACGCTGCAAATTGATAAGGAGCGGCAGCAGGACTTTGTGGAGCGAGCGATTCTGCTGGGGCTGAATGCCACTCCTCAGAGCATGGAAGAGCTGAAAAGACTTTCGGACACTGCGGGGGTAGAAGTGGTGTATCAAACCAATCAAAAGCGCCCCAGAGATCATGCTTTTTATGTGGGCAAGGGAAAGGCCCGGGAGTTAAGCCTAAAGGTGGCGGCTCTAAACAGCGATGTGGTCATCGTCAACGACGAGCTGAGCGCTATAGAGCTGCGGAATCTAGAGGAAATGGTGGGCGTCAAGGTGATCGACAGAACCACATTGATATTGGATATTTTTGCAGGCCATGCCAAGACCAAAGAAGGGCGGCTGCAGGTGGAGCTAGCACAGCTCAAATACAACCTCCCCCGATTGGTGGGGCAGGGCGCCATGCTCTCCAGGCTAGGAGGGGGCATTGGAACCAAGGGCCCGGGAGAAAAGAAACTGGAGCTGGATCGGAGAACCATCCGCCGGCGCATTTTTGAGCTGGAGCAGGAGATTCAAAAGCTGAAACAGCAACGGGATATGCGGCGAAAAAACAGAAAAGAGAGCGGAATGAAGGAGATCGCCATTGTGGGTTATACCAATGCGGGCAAGTCCACCCTGCTAAAACGGCTCAGCGGCAGCGAAATCTATGTGGAAGATAAGCTGTTTGCCACGTTGGACCCAGTAACGCGCAATGTGGCCTTTGCCAGCGGTGTCCAGGCGCTTTTTACAGACACTGTGGGCTTTATTGACAAACTCCCACACGAACTGATAGATGCCTTTCGCTCTACCCTGGAGGTGGCCGCCTATGCACACTTGCTCTTGCATGTTGTGGATGTCTCCAATCCAGATTACGAAAACCAAATTCGCGTGGTAGAGGAGGTGCTGGCCTCCATTGGAGCGGGAGACAAGCCGGTGATCCGCGTGTATAACAAAGTAGATTTGGTGGAGCTGCCTGATTATGTGGCAAGAGATGGGGTGTGCATCAGTGCTAAAACGGGCGAGGGTCTGGGGCAACTGTTTGAGGCCATCGAGAGGTATGTAAAAGACGCTACAAAAAAAATCGCCCTGACGTTAGGTTATCACAGAGGAGATGTGCTGGCCAAGATCAACCAGTATGGCAAAAACATTCAAATCGACTACGGGGAACAGATGAAGATCTCTGTGGACTTCCCTAAAAGTCGGTTGAGCGAACTAATGGAGATGTTGGATGAGCCGGCTAAGTCTTCTCTGCAATAGTAAGAAAGATTGCGCATGAGGCGCACAATTTCGAATGCCAAAAAGCAAACGGGCTAACAGATACATGGTTGCCCGTTTTTATGTGAAAAAATCTGTAACACCCACCCACTATATCACAAGATACTGTAGAAAGTATGAACACCAAAGTCAAAATAGAAGGGGGCTACTGCAATAGACTAACCTTTGCATGGACGGCAAAGCGCCCGTCGTCCACCGAATAAGCACAGGTGGAAAAAGTCACAATCTGATCCTCGGTCGCTATGGATACATCGGTGGAACAGTTGCTCTTGCGGATGAGCTGATCTAAAAATGCACTGTACTCCTCTTCCGATCCAAAAGACGATACGGTGTAGTGGGCAGAAGCATTGGTCGTATAAGCTGAGAACACCTCAAGCTGATAGACATGGGAAGGGGTATAGAGGTAAAAACAAGGATGCTCCTCATAAAACTCTTGATTCTGATAGCTGAGCATCTGATGAAACATGCTGTCGTCTTTCATGTTGTGGCCGTACAGCGTGGTGTTTTGCTCTTCCAACAAGCCGCTGCGGTAATCTGCAAAGATGGCACCGCTGGCGTTCTTTTTTAAATCGGCAGTATGGGATAAGTAGTATTCGTTATCTTCTCCCTGAACTACAGGATAGTCCACCACGGTGCCGGGTAAATAGAGCCAAGCGATGATATCTGGATTGATAGCCTGTAGTTTATCAAAGTCGATGGAGCGAGAGAGGGGGGCAAAACTTCCCGCCGGGGATTCTGTAGGGCTTTGTGCTGCATTCTCCGCCGACTGAGTAGGAGACTGGATGATAGCGATCTCCTGCAGGTTGGCATAGCTACTTTGCGCCCCTTGGTATTCCATCAGCGTGGTAATAATAAAATACAGCGACACGACCAACACGATGATACAAATGGCGAGCAGGACGTTTAGCAGAATTTTTTTGGTTTTTTTTCCGTTGCGCTCACTATTTTGCACCGTAGCTGGACGGCGGCGCGCTTCCTCAGCCTGCCTTTGCTGTTGCCCTTGTGAGGCGGAAGCGTTATTTTCATGATCAGAAGAATAGGTGCGAGGCATATCGTGTCTCCTTTCCAATGGGGAATGTTATAACCATGTCGCCGATGTCCCCGGCTTTAAGGCAGCGGATTCCACTGAAACCCTGAGGAGCTTTGCTCCGATTGAAATCTCATGGTGATTCAGTATGGGCTCCAAGGGGCTGCCTCATTTGTGCAGCGCCAAACCAATCCATCATCATACTATTGTACTAAATTATACTGCAAGTATCGGAACAATTCAAACCAAAATATCATATCTGAAAAAACCGGCAAATAAGCTGTTATAGAAAGGAAAGTGATGAGGATGAAGAAAAGCCCTTGGATCTTTATGACGCTATTTGCCATATACATGCTGCTCATACTATATGTATTATTCTGCTTTTCAGAGGACTCCTATAGGTGGGTTAGTGGATTTGCAGGGATGCCAGATGCCCTGATCCGATTTGTTTTGGAAGCGGCAATCGTCGCCACCAGTGGGGCAGCATTTTTTGATACCTATACTAAGACGGGAGAGGGCACTAAAATTTTGCTGGGGCTGATCATCGGGATGGTAGGCATGGCCAGCTACTTTAGCACACTACCCCAAGGGAGCTTTGGGAGCTTTGCCAGTTCGCTGGCGGTTTTACTCACAGGACTCATCACGCTAAAAAGGCTGTTTGCTGTGCAGGATAGGATTGCCCTGATTTTTGCTGTTGGCCTGTTAGTGAATTGCTATTTTATCTATCTATCCTATATGGTGTGTCTCCTGGGCTAAAGATAGGCAGGTAAGATGTATCATTAGGGCGTAAAAAGGGCCTATAACCCTAGATATTGCTGGAATGTATCTTGCACTAAAATAGCAATATTGGTATAATGATACCATTAAATTATCATGTCAGGTATCCAGAGGTGGAACTTGAACGGAGGTACTTATGAAAAAAGTGAATATTAAGAGCCTGGTAACGACTGCCATTTTGATGGCCATCTGTCTGATCCTAGGCTTGACACCCATTGGCTATTTGAAGATTGGACCAATCGATGTAACCCTGATGTGTATCCCAGTGATTATTGGGACGTTGACACAGGGATTCAAAACGGGATTGTTCTTAGGGCTGGTATTTGGTGCGACGAGCTTATACCAAGCACTCACTGCGCCTAGTGCTCTGGTAGCTCCGCTGATTTCCTACAGCGTACCACTATGCTGTATCCCCATTTTCGTGGCGCGGCTACTCATACCCATTGTGGTTCACTTCTCCTACAAATTGGCAAAGAGGTTAAAAAACGATGCAGTGGGGATTGGAATTAGCGCATTTTTAGGGACGTTGACTAATACTGTCTTTTATCTGGGGCTGTTACTCTTGCTGTTTAGCGGGATTTTGGCGACACACCTGGGAACTTCCGTCGGCGGCGTACTTGCGGTTTTAGCAGGTGTGGCAGGAACCAATGGCGTGGCAGAAGCGGTTTTGGCAGTGATTGTGTGTACACCTGTGGTAAAAGCCCTTCGCAAAATTTACAATAAAAAATAAGGTGAATCATATGCTTCTTGTGTTAGACGTGGGAAATACAAATATAAAATGCGGAATGTTTGATCTGTCCAGAGATCAGCTAAAACACTCCTTTCGAATTGCGACAGATGAAGAACAGACATCGGATGAACTGGGGATTAAAATATGTTCTTTTTTAAATCGGCTGCAACTGAGCAGTACCCAGTTTCATGGCATTATCATCAGTTCGGTTATCCCATCGGTCAATTACACGCTAGAGCATATGTGTCATATCTATTTCAACCAGACGCCTATGTTTGTAGGCCCGGGAATTAAAACTGGCATGAACATCAAATACGATAATCCCAAGGACTTAGGCGCTGATAGAATTGTCAATGCAGTGGCGGCCTATGAGATCTATGGAGGACCGTGCATTACCATTGACTTTGGGACAGCCACTTCCTTTGGCGCGATTTCCAAAGATGGAGATTTCTTAGGCGGTGTGATCTGCCCCGGACTTAAAATTGCAGCAGAAGCACTGACACAGAATGCCTCTAAGCTGCCTACAGTGGATATCGTAAAGCCAGAGCGCATTATCAATAAAAATACCATTTCCTGTATGCAAGCAGGGCTGGTATACTAAAGAAAATGATGAAAGTTCGGAGTGAATGCAGCGTGAAGAATATCCTGTTTATCTGCCACGGCAGTATCCTAAGAAGCCTCGAAAAAGCCTGTTATATCAACGGTTTTCGTCGCTCAAACGGCGCGTACTACACCACAATTGCACCATTTGTGAAAGAGCTTTGATGTGACAGATAAGACGCTTTGATAATGTTCCGGGATCAAGGTTTAATAAATCCTCTACTAATTCAGGCGAAATGGAAAATTTATTACTGGAGAATATATTCATGATTCCATTACAACTGGGGCCGGGGATAGCACTCGACACTTTCCGCTCTTGGGCGTTTCCAGAAAGTAAACGCCGTCTTTGCATTGAAGCTGCTGCTTGATGGTGATCTGGCCGGTCTTGAAATTAACGTTGTCCCAGGATAGACCTAACAACTCACCTTGACGCATACCTGTGAACATCGCAACGATAAACAGGTTATCGTATGCATCCTTCTTCGCTTCCTTCAGCATTCGGGCGATTTCCTCTGGCTCCAAGGGCTTGATTTCTGGCCGAACGACTTTGGGAAGTTTGCAGCCGGCAGTTGGGTTCTTGTGAATATAACCATTTGAAATTGCCTGCTCTAATGCGGCATGGAGGACACCATGTATGTTCTTTACTGTTTTCGGTGCCAGTCCTGATTTTGTAAGGGAGTTATAGAACAGTTGAATTGTATGTGTGTCCAGATCTTCCAGTTTCGCAGCGCCGAGGCGTGGAATCAGGTGCTTCTTGATTTGCTTTGAGTAGTTGCTGACTGTGAGCGGCTTCCAGTCTGCAGTATACTCTGAGATCCACGTATTCAGCCACTCACCAACTGTTAGTTTGCAGGAAGGTAGGTAGGTGCCGGTATCAATCGACGTTGTGATCTCTTTTAATCTCCTAGTAACCTCGCGCTGTGTTTTTCCGCTGATACTTTTTTGAATCTGCTTGCCTGTGCCGGGATCGATCCCGACGGTGTAACGTGCTTCGTAGTAGGTATAGGCTTTTCCGTTTATAACTTTCTCTTTTTTTCGGATGGAGCCCATTCCGGCGACAGACTTTCTTCCAGATGCTTTGCTTTGCGACATAAATACGCTCCTTTCGATGCCGCATAGCAGGTACGAATCAATCATACCACGAATGAACCCAAATCACAAGATGATATGCTTCAGCCGTTGCGCAGATACTCGTTGAAAGCATCTAAAGGAATTTTATATGTGCGCCCAATTCGGATGCTTCTGATTTTCCCTGAACGCACTAGTTCATAGGCCGTGTTATGGCTGATGGAGAGCAATACCTGCAGGTCTTTTACATGTAGAATCTGAGGAAGCTGATCTTTTTTTAATTCTTCTTCGTTCATAAATACCTCGATTTTATTTGATGCAGCCTTTCTCGAAATAATGAGAAGGCTGTTTTTGGTTTATAAGCCATCCGACAGTCCGTTCCTGCGCTCCGGTCAAGAGCGCGTATTGCAGTCGCTGCTGTGCAGCGTTAAGCCGTGGGTACGCTCATGTCGTCGCATACTGTCCGCGGTTGCTGTATCTCCCTGCCAGATGGGTGTTCGGTTGTCA
>CAJJPW010000094.1 GCA_905193725.1 uncultured Eubacteriales bacterium | reverse complement strand
CAGGCCTGCCACAGTTCCTGATCGCTGGCGTCTTGATTGCCCCACAGAAGGTTTTCCCGCACTGTGCCAGAAAACAGAACATTTTTTTGCAGCACAATGCCCACCGCATCTCGCAACGCCTTCAGGTCGTACTCTCTCACATCTCTGCCTCCCACGCATACCTTTCCGGCGCTCACATCGTATAGTCTGGGAATCAGCTGCACCAGCGTGGATTTGGAAGAGCCCGTCCCGCCAATAATGCCCACCGTTTGCCCTGCATCGATGTGCAAGTTCACGTGGGAAAGGGCGTACTCCTGAGCGTCTTCCCGGTATTTAAAAGACACGTTATGGAAGTCAATGCTCCCCTCTGAGATCTCTTGGATGGGCTGTTTGGGAGAGACGATACTTGGAGATTCATCTAGTACCTCCGCCACCCGCTTGGCGCTAGCCAGAGAACGGGTGAGCAGCAAAAACACGCTGGAGATCATCATAAGGGAGTTCATCACCTGCAATACGTAGCTCAAAAATCCCGTCAGGTCCCCTACTTCCAGCTGGCTTTGTAAAATCATATTGCCCCCAAACCACATGATCACCACTGCCGCCGCGTACATAGCCAATTGGAAAAAGGGCAAGTTCATCACTGCGTAGTGAAAAGTCTTTTGGCTCTTCGCCATCAGCTCCTGGTTGACCTCTTGAAATTTCTCCTCCTCGTACTTGCCCCGGACAAATGCTTTGACAGCGCGAATGGCACGCAGTCCCTGCTGCACCACATCGTTGAGTTTGTCCACGGCCTTTTGCAGCTTGCCATACATGGGCGCCACCTTGCGCACAATGAGAAATAACGCTGCTCCTAAGATGGGTGTGATCACTAAAAAAACCAAAGCCAGGCTAGCGTTCATCCAAAAGGACAGCAAAATCCCCAGTACCAACATTACTGGCCCTCGTACCATGGGGCGAAAACCGCTGTTGATGGCATTTTGCAGCACGGTGATATCCGTAGTCATTCTGGTGATAAGAGAGGAGGTTTCAAAATGGTCTAGGTTGGAGAAGGCGTACTCCTGTACCTTTTGGTATTCCGCCTCCCGAATGCGTGCCCCTAGGCCATAGGAAGCTCGAGCCGCAAATCTGGCATAGAGCAGCCCTGCTACCAGGGAAAATAGCGCGCAGACGCCGATGAGTATCCCTTGGTGTAGAATATATGGCACATCATGGTGAGCAACACCAACGTCGATGATGTCCGCCATCAATATGGGGATAAACAGTTCAAATCCCGTCTCAATAAACACCAGCAGCGCGCCGAGGATCATATCCTTTCGATAAGGTCCCAAATATCCAAAAAGGCGCTTCAAATCGTCCACATCTATGCCCTCCCTTTCAAGTTCCGATAGGCCCGCAAGAGATACTCCGCAAAGGCATCTTTTTCCTCTGGGCGAAATCCCTGAAGCAACACCTGTTCCATCTCTTTGCAGTGTTCTCTCCAAGCTTGGCACGCGCATTTTCCCTTAGGCGATATTTCCACCAAGTCCGCCCGGCGGTTTTTCTGATCGATCCTGCGAGTGAGAAAACCGCCTTTTTCCAAGGTGTCCAGCATGCGGCTGACAGCAGCTCTGTCTATTTCAAAGTACTCTGCCAAATCCCTTTGCTGACATGAGCCATGGGCCTCTAGATATGCCAAGAGTTTGGGCTGTCCAGAACCCAGTCCCAACTCCTTAACATAGGGTCTCAAATAACTTCTTTGAGCGTGAAATACTCGATATAGCAGCATGTGAAACATACTTTCCATTCATTATCACTTCCACTTCACATTATATGATATGTCAATTATTGATATATCAATTTTATTCCCCTTTCCCTCTCTTGTCAACGCTCCGCCTCCCCCTTGCTTCATCATCGCTCCTAGATATCCATTTTAAATTACTTTATTTCATTGAATTGATTAAATATGTTTTTCTCTCCTCGGGATTCTTTTCCAATAGAAAATAGCAGGCCATGAAGTAGCCTACTATTTAAAAACTTAGTGGTTCCTGCTTTCAAAGAATCCGCAATCTATGTTTTACGATTTCGATATTTACTCCCACTCGATGGTGGCCGGAGGTTTGGAGGTAATGTCGTACACAATCCGGTTGATATGCCCCACCTCCCCTATAATTCTGCTGGAAACCTTATCCAGTACCTCATAGGGTATTTTCGCAAAGTCCGCCGTCATGCCGTCTACGCTGGTAACACCTCTGAGGGCAATTGTGTAATCGTAAGTGCGCTCATCTCCCATAACGCCCACGCTGCGCATGTTGGTGAGTACGGCAAAATACTGCCAAATTTGGGTGTCTAGCCCTGCATTGGCGATTTCCTCCCGGAAGATGGCATCTGCCTCTTGGAGCAAGTGCAGTTTTTCCGGTGTGATATCCCCGATAATTCGAATGGCAAGACCCGGCCCCGGGAACGGCTGTCTCCACACCATATGGTGGGGAATGCCCAGCTCTTCTCCCAACCTTCTCACCTCGTCCTTAAACAGCTCTCTCAGCGGCTCGATGATCTCCTCAAAGTCCACATAGTCGGGAAGTCCCCCTACATTGTGGTGGCTCTTGATCAACGCCGCATCGCCCGCGCCGCTCTCCACCACGTCAGGATAGATAGTCCCCTGCGCCAAGAAGTCCACCTTGCCGATCTTCTTGGCCTCTTCTTCAAATACCCGGATAAACTCCTCGCCGATGATCTTGCGCTTTTTCTCCGGCTCTACCACGCCCTTGAGCTTTGCTAAAAACCTCTCCCCAGCGTTCACCCGAATCATGTTGATATCGTATTCCTTGCGGAACACCCGCTCTACCTCATCTCCCTCATCCTTGCGGAGCAGACCGTGATCCACAAAGATACAGATGAGATTTTTGCCAACGGCCTTATGGAGCAGCACCGCCGCCACAGAGGAGTCCACTCCTCCTGAGAGCGCCAACAGCACCTTTTTATCGCCTACTTTTTTCTTGATTTCCTCTACGGCAGTGATGGCGTAAGAGGCCATGGTCCAATCGCCCTTGGCGCCGCACACCTTCTTTAGAAAATTGTAATATAGACGATAAAGATTTTCTTTTTCTTATATGTTTTTGCATTTCTATAATTCTATTCACTTCTTCATCTGAATAATTATCTTTTCTTATCCAAATAAATCCATAAATCTTCTTTTGGTCGTTCCCATAGGCTGCCACCGGACAGCTGTTGGTAGTGGCCAAAATTTCAAATCCATTAGGCACCATAGAGATATAATCCATATGGCTCATCCAACAAATGGACCTCTGTTCCATACCTTCCAGCAAAACATTTTGTGTATCGTATTGAATTTCCGTCTTGCCGTATTCCCCTGTGGGCGCAGTCTCCACGCTGCCCCCCAACTCGAGGGCGATGAGCTGGCTGCCATAGCAGATGCCCAAAATGGGGATGCCCAGCTGGTAAATTCGGCTGTCGCACTTGGGCGCGTTCTCCCCATAGACACTGTTGGGCCCACCGGTGAAGATAATTCCCTTGGGGTTCTTTTGCTGAATGGTCTCCAATGCGGTATGATATGGCAGAATTTCACAGTACACATTCAGTTCCCGCACACGTCTGGCAATTAACTGGTTATACTGCCCGCCAAAATCTAAAATGATCACTGTCTCCCTCATACTCTTGTTTTCTCCTCCAAAATCATTGCAAATTTATTTCCACACTGTACGCAGTGCTTTTTTCGTTTTATTGGCAGCTGCTATCGTTCCTATAGCCGGCTGCATTTTCTTTGGGATTGTGCTGTTTTAAAGGCATACCGTTCTCCCTATCCATCCTTTGTGGCCAATCTATCAATTAGAGCTGCCTGATATCCCGCTCCAAATCCATTATCAATATTCACTACACTGACTCCGTTAGCTGGTGCGCTGAGAATAGAGAGCAAGGTAGCGTATCCCCCTTGGGATACCCCATAGCCCACACTGGTGGGTAGACCAATCACCGGTTTTGCCACTAGGCCACTGATTACGCTCACCAGTGCACCACCCATACCCGCTGCTACCACCAGCACATTGGCATTTCTCAGCAGTTCTACATGGCTCAGCAGCCGGTGCAGTCCGGAAACGCCTACATCCTTGAGCTCTTTTACCATACTGCCCATCGCCCTTGCCGTAGCCGCAGCCTCTTTTGCCACCGGCAGATCACTGGTTCCCGCGCTCACAACCAGCACGTAACCCTCTCGCTCAGGAGCGGGCTGATATCCCACAATAGCGCACTTTGCCAGCTCATCCGTCCAGACAGAATCTCCCAGCCCTTTGAGCTTTTGTAGGACCTCTTTATTTACTTTGGTAAAGAGCACATTTTTTCTCTGTTCTGCTAAAAATTTGCTGGCCAAGCTGATTATCTGCTCTTCCGTCTTACTCTGGCAGAAGACCACCTCCCCAAAGCCACTGGATTCCTGCCGGAAGTTGTCCCACTTGATCTCACCCAGATCCTCGTATAAACTAGCAGTAATTGCATTCTTTGCCTGCTGAGGCGTTAGCTCACCTGCTTGCACTCTAGTTAACAAATCCTCTAATTTCACTAGACTATTCCCTCATTTTCTTCATTACACGCTGTTATTTGTTTTCCTCCACAATGGTTAGGGCATTGCTAATGACAATGCTCTGTCCATCCACACTGAATTTGATGGACCCATCTTGCCGGTATTCCACGTCGATCTTTCCTGAATACGTTTTAATCAGCTGCCCCGATTGACTGTATACATAAACCGTTCGATCTAATCCGCCCGTTAAATTCGACTGAACATCCTTTACCGAGCGCTGTACTGATGCACTGGCAAAATATATAGACGCTAAGACCAACACCACCAGTACAATGATGATAATCCACATTCTTCGTTTTTTGGGATCCAAGCCAATATTCACCTCGTCAATTTGAAAGTTATATATATTATACTACAAATTTCTCCTCACCGCATTGTCTGCCTTCATTTTTTTCATTTTCCCTTGGCAGATATTTTCACGGAACCGCATATATCGTTTGCAGATAGAATAGATTAAAAAATATGGAATGATCATAAGAAATGCGATAAAATACACTTTTGGGATACAAGTAGTAATCAGTGTAGAGATCCATAAAGCCTGAAAATGCACAAGCCATCGGAGGGTAAATCATATTCCGTTTCCTTTTCTTCATTGAGTTTTCTAACGGCAGCAATGGATCCATCCTCATCGGTCGTAATTTGACAGGCAAAAAATATGAGGGCGTGGGAAATTTCCCGTGCCCTCGTTGATACTCAGCTTAGCAAAGTTTTATTTTGACAAGATAGTTTCGCTTAGCTTGATGTTCTCATGCCATGCCATTCACCTGTGTTACACTGTTCAAAAGTATTGTCGCCGGCTGTCAATACAGTGCCATCAGACCGGATGCCAACATAGTGCTTCCCTCCAGCGCAAACTTCCGTAATATCGCTCCAATCGTTGAGGATTTGATTGTTTGTGATCACAGTGCCATCTTGCTTCAATCCAATGACGTTTCCATAGGCTGCCGAGATTGCCACGATATCTGTCCAATTTAATTCTGGGATATCTCCTGCTGTCACAACCGTGCCATCTGATTTTAGGCCAACGGTGAATTTGCTCCCAACTGCAACTGCTGTAATATCCGTCCAATCAGAGACTTCACATTGCCCGGCAGAGTTGTCTCCTGCAGCGATTGCCGTCCCATCCTCTTTTACTCCAACCGTATGGCTGGCACTTGTGGCAGCGGCGACAATATCCGTCCAGTTTTCCACTTCGGATACCCAATTGCCTGGTGCCCCTCCACCAAGGGTACATCCTCCAACTACACGTCCGTCTTCTTTGACTGCCAATGTGGCGCCAAATCTCAAATCGTAAGCTATACTATTGGTAAAACCATATAAGCTTGGCATCGTCCATGCTGAGCAGAAAGTTCCGTCAGATTTAATTCCAATCGTTGTGCCCTGGGTTGCATAGACAGACACAATATCTGTCCAGTCAGATACTTCACATTGGCCTTCGTCATTGTTCCCTGTCGCAACTACAGTCCCATCGGACTGTATCGCAACGGTATGTTCATATCCCGCTGCAATATTGTGTTTCTCAAACGTCTCAACATCCCACTGAGGCTCATTTTCACTATATGCCGCATATGTAATGAGTTCTGTGCATGTACCGTCGGTTTTTGCGCGCCAGTAACCATAGCCTAACGAGCCATAGTACACCCAATCGTCTACCACACAGGGAATCGTATTTGATACATCAGAAACACCTTGTTCCTGTCCCTCTGCCAAAACAATCTGGTCAGAGAGATCTGCTAAATTTGTCCGATAAAGGCGCCCTTCGTCCATATGGTACAAATAGCCTTTCGAAATATTAAACAGGCCTCTAAAAGAACCGTTTACTCCTTCTAAAACAGTTTCTCGCCCAGTTCCATCAAAGCGTATTCTCTCAATCCTGGGCTCTACATCATTTGTGAAATAGATATATTCTCCATCTACAGCAAAGGGCTTCGTTCCAGCAAACTGCTTGATTTCATCGCCATTCACGATAAGATTCCCTTCCCCGGTATTGATATCGATTACCCAATAGTCGCACCCTTCGGTCACAGCGACTATCTTGTCACCATAAATCCCGAAATCATGTAAACCATCCTCTTCGAATACTAATTCGCTGTCTCCAAAATCCAAGCATCTGAATTCTTTGTCATTAACAGAAGAACTTTCATCAATTTCTTGGATCCTTGTAATGGGAGCTCGCAATATCATTTCGCCACCACTTTGCATTACATTAGGGTCGTATAGGAAGTAAATATACTCACCATTTGGCAAAACTGGCCCACTGGGCCACATCTTCCTATTTGCGCCATCTATCTCTAGTGTCGCGCAGAAGCGCCATCCCTCATGATTGTTCCCGCTCTGAAGGAGCTGTCCCCTTTGGGTGAACACAGTCCCCTCCACGATAATCCCATCGTACAGCAGATAGTCTCCTGTGGAAGACCGCAACTCCCGATTCAGTTCCCCGTTTTCCGGCGAGAAGGTATAGTGGTAAAAGTTGTCTGTAAAATAGACATTTGACCCATCGTGTGCAAAGCCAGAACTTCCCTGCACGTAGTTGTTCATTTCATCCTGATCTATGTAGATGTTGTCAGGAACAATGCTCTCGTTATTATTCTCATCTAATGAATTTGCATTTTGGTCATCTTCGCCGATTTTATCAAGCGAATGATCTCCTGAAAAGTCTGCATTTTCACTGTTACTGGATTCATTAGGTATATTCGTGTCTGCTGCCCCACAGGCAGATAGGCCCAAGAGCAATAACATAGACAGTAGTAGGGCAAAAACCTTTTTTCCCATCATTTGCGCAACCTCCAGTCGGTATACAGTAGTGCATTACTCAAGATAAAGCAGCTTCCAAGCCCCATTTTCTTTGGTCATAACTACTTCTATCTCTTGACTCGCAGAGGCACCCTCTTGCTCCGCTGTAACCTCTATATCCGCCACTACAAATTGTTCAATCTGGGTAATATCAAAGTCAGTCCCTTGTTCAAAAGTCTCTAAAAGCGGAGCCACAGTTCGCTCTGGCATATCGTAAATCTCTTTTACCTCATATGTGAGATGATAGTTGTGGCCCACAGAGGAGTCAAAATAATCCAAGTCTTCCCCCACATTATTTTCATAATAATATTCGAGAAAATCTGAATCGGGGAAGTAATAATATATATCACTGGAAAGTGAGATCAGTTTATCTATATCGTAATTCTCATATGCCGTCATGGTTTCACGCAATAGGCCGTTATATCCAGTCGATTGGGACACTACACTAATCACGATGATTGCCACAATGATAATTACCACCAAGGCAATCACGAGTGCGGCAATTTTCTTTTTCTTTTTCTGCTTCTCAGGGTCTACAGCCTTTAAATTGGGGATCTTAGTGGGTGTGCCCTCTAAGGGAGCCCCGCACTGGCCGCATATCTTTGCGTCATCATCCAACATCGTTCCACAGTTTCCACAAAACTTTGCCATATTAACCTCTCTCCT
>CAJJPW010000093.1 GCA_905193725.1 uncultured Eubacteriales bacterium | reverse complement strand
CAGCCGATCTAAAATGACGTCTGCATGAGGTCCTCTATCGAATATGTCGCCTACAATGTGCAGCCGATCTACCGCCATACGCTTGATCAAATTGGCCAGCGCCACGATGAACGCCTCAGAGCGCCCTACATCGATGATGGTCGCGATGATATTTTCGTAATACTGCTCCTTATTTCTATCGTAGTAATTCGTATTTAGTAACTCGTCGATAATGTATTCAAAATCCCGGGGCAGGGCTTTCCGCACTTTAGAGCGGGTATATTTAGAGGTGATTACGCCGCAGACGTCAATTAGTCTATGGAGTGTTACCCGATACCAGTCCTCTTTATCTATATGAGAGCGTAGGATCTCCGCCATTTTTCTCTCTGGATAGTAGATGAGAGATGCCAAACTCTTGCGCTCCTCTGCGTCCATGGAGTTCGCGTAAATCATATCGATCTTCTCCTTTATGACGCCAGAGGCATTGTTCAATATGTGCAAAAACGCCTCATCTTCCCCGTGGATGTCGCTCATAAAATGCTCGGTCCCCTTGGGGAGATTTAAGATGGCCTGTAAATTGATGATCTCTGTACAAGCTGAAGGCACATTGGGATATTCTCTCGCCAATAGTTTTAGATAGCGCATATCCTGTAAAATTTCCTGTTTCGATACCATATGAGTCTCCTTTATCTATCTTAACTTCCCAGTTTTCTGAAATTTTTTCACCATATCATTCCAATCCCCATGGCCAGCAGCAGCTGAGCCCCATAGTAGGTGGCTAGATTCACTGCTGTCAGGCACTTAGGTGCTTCTTTATAAAAATACTTGAATAACAGCACAACATCTGAAAGAAGGAATAAGCCCATTCCCACAGCCATGATCAGGGATTTCGGGCTAAACTCCCGGATCATACTCATCAGTCCGCAGGCAAAGGCAAAGCTGAGCAGCAGGGAGTACACCGTTACCAGGGCCAGCATTCCCTTTGTCAGTTTTATCTGGAACATCTTCATGCCCACCTGAGAGGCGACTGTAATCATTACCGCAATGAGTGCACTCCAGCCTATCCAAGTACCCGCACAAATAAAATAGATGCTGTACCCAATTTGAGCAGCACCAAATCCCAACACACCCAGCACAAAAAAATGGAGATCCTTTTTATGATCAAATACAGCCAAAAATACATCCCCCGCTAGGGAAAAGCAAAGTCCTATCCATAGGGGCCATGCCGCCTGTATCCCCCCATTCCAAAACATCCCGCTGCCTAGAGTGATAAACATCACACTCGCCAGCGTCTTAAACCAATACCGGTGCTTAGGACCTTTTTTATATTCACTGTAGATCAGCAAAGTGCAAAATACTATGAGCAACAGCGCTGAAATAACCGCATACACGATCATACTTCATGCCCCCTCTCTTTTAAATTTATTATAAACAAATTCCCCAGAGATGTAAATTTGAAATTCACAGCATCCTCTCTATATCATACACTTTTTACGGAAAGTTTTCAGACTTTTTTCTCGAATCATCCATATTTACTTCATTAAAAAAGCGGCATCCAATATATAGCCGCTTTACAAAATACCAATATCAATTTATTCCCTTACTCTTGCACTCATTCACTCGGAGTAAACACCACCCATTGATACGCATCTTCCTCTCCATTTGGCATATACACCTCTATGGTTCCATTTACGCCATACTGATACCCATATCCTACACCAAAATTGGATTCATCATCTTGGGTCGGCACTTCTGATCCGTCAACAGAGGAGCTTATCTCTCCATCCATGACGCCACAACGCCCATCCAGGGTGCTCTCCTGCCCTGTAGAAGAATACAGCTTCCCGTTCACCATCACCATGGGTATTTTATCGTATCCCAGCTGAGCAGATTCCTCTTTCTCAAATCGAATCCATTTCTCACCGATGTTCACATAAAGGGTATTCTCCAGCAAGGCCAGTTCACTTCCCACATTTCCAAAATTGCTCTGCCCATTTTCCGTTGGCTTTTCAGAGGGATTCACAGAGGATGTAATCTGCCCACATGCTATTGCACGTTTTGCCCCGCTTGCGTCCTCTTTGCCTGTATCCAAATAGATCTCCCCATTCATCATGACCATTGGCCTTAGGTCTGCCAATATTTCTTCGCCATTGCCCTCCTCTATAGGAGGATTTGACGGATCGGAAACCAGGTACCACTCATCTTCTACTACAAGATAGCTTTCCCCAAAGCTGCGGTACGAAAAATCGGGATAACTGCCTCCAAAATCAAAATAGAAAAGTTCTCCACCTTCCTCATTTTCTCCAGGATATTCTCCTTCCTTAAAATCCATCTTTTTATTCAGTAGCAACGAGTTCACCCAATCTTTTAATGGCTTAATGTTTCTTTTCTCTACAATCCATTCCTTTTCCTCGCCCCCATAATAGTGAGTAACTGCTACACGATCTACTTCATCTGGAAATATATCTGGTATCTGCTCTGCTACTTTTCTTTCCCCATTGCAGCCCATAAGCATCAATGTCAAGCTCATAATCAGTCCCAATAAAAGAGTGTGTTTTTTCATAAAATTCCCTCCTTTATTACTTGAGACGAAACAATTCCCAGTTAAGTTCCCCCTTCATTCTGCCGCATCGCAGAGAGGCAATTTTGTTATGAAAGATGTGCCTATATCAATACCCCATAACCGAAATCGCGCACTTAGCACTATGAATTGGCCACATGATATATGTCTTTAAACTGTGTTTTTTCCCTTATCGTTCACAGCCACACTTTCATGATAGTAAAAGGTAATTATTCTTCTTCCTAACTTCTTTCTTTTGCCCTTAATCACATATATTATTTTCGATAAAAAAAGGGAGAGCTTGATGCTCTCGCCTTTTTATGAATATCTGATTTTGAATCTTATTTGATAACTGTGTCTCTGCCTTTTCTGTCTGTTGTCATGAATACTGCTGCAATCATCAGGGCACCGATAACAACTTTTTGCCAGTAAGCATCAACACCGATAATAGGTAGTGCTGTCTCGATGATGATAATCAATGCGGAACCTAACAGAGCGCCCCAGATGCTTCCTTTACCACCGGAGAGGGATGCACCGCCTAATACAGCAGCTGCTACACCTTTTAAGTCGTAAGGCTCACCTAAGATCGGGTTACCGGATTTGTTGTTTGCTGTCAGGTACAGCCCACACAGTGCACATCCAATACCGCACATTACAAACGCCCAAATCCTGGCTTTGTCAACATTGACACCGCAGACTCTAGCAGCACGCTCGTTAACCCCTACTGCAAAGATGTTTTTCCCTAAGCTGGTTTTGCTCTGAACCACCCAGAAGAGAATCATGATAACAACAGCAATTACAACACTCATGTTTAAAAAGTCAGTTTCACTTGGAATAATATCTCCAAACAGATGTACTCCATACCAGCTGCCAAAGATCTCATCAGAAATCGCTTTTGGCACCATCGTAGCCTGACCACCTATGGTGTAGTAAGCAACCCCGTACCAAACACTTTGGAAACCCAATGTTCCAATGAAGGAAGGGATTTTGAGCTTAGAAACTGCAATACCGTTAATCGCACCTGCTACTACTCCATAAATGATAGCGAAAATGAGAGACCACCATCCCATGGAAGACGTTGCCACGATCAAGCAGGAAGATACAGAAGCCATAGCACCGATGGACAGGTCAATGCCGCCAGTCAACAGTACAAAGGTAACACCACAAACCATTAACAATAATGGCGCGATATTTGTCAGCATCGTATTAATATTAGCAATGCTCAAGAAACGCACTGGAGAAGTAAACATTTTGGTGTCGATCAATGTGAAGCCAACCAGTAGTACGACTAACAAAATGATACTCCAGTAGTTAATATTTCTAGTTTTAACTTCATTATTATTTTTTGCTTTCTTAATCTCAGTAGTCATATGAAACCTCCCCCAAGCTACATCATGTACTTAACAATGTCAACTTGTTCCGGTTTATTGCCCACAGAAGCGTCAAATTCTGCGGTAATCAAGCCGTCTTTCATAACAAGAATCCGATTGCTAAGTCCGATACTCTCATCCAGGGTGTCACCTAACACGATAACAGCGATTCCCTGATCTGCAATATCTCTGATCAGCTGATAAATTTCCTCTTTCGCGCCGATGTCCACGCCTCTTGTGGGGTGATTTAGAATCATTACCTGCGCGCCAGAAGCCATCAGACGTCCGAACACAACTTTCTGGGCGTTACCACCAGAGAGCTGTGAACAGAGCTCTGCGTACGAGGAGCACTTAATATTTAACTCATCGATCCATTTTTTCGCCAAATTAATCTGCTTCTGTTTGGAGATAAATGGGCCCGAACTTACTGCCTTTAAGTTGGAGATGGAAATATTCTCGTAGATAGAACGTCCCGCCAAGATACCTTCTTCACGCCGTTCTTGTGGGATGGACAAAATGCCCTTCTTAAGTGCTTGATAAGGCACCTTCAAATTTTGTTCCACACCATTCAGCTTTATAGTTCCACGTGTTGCCTTTTCATCACCAATCAGCACAGAGCAAACGTCCTCTTTACCAGAGCCAACCACGCCGCAGAAGCCGAGGATTTCCCCTTTGTGGAGCTTAAAGGACACATCCTTAAATGCACCCATAAGGCCTAAGTTCTCCACTTCCAGTACCACTTCTTCTTCTGGTGTTCTCTGACGATTGAGTTTATAGTATTCACCGGTGGAGGTTCTTCCTACCATCTTTTCATACAGTACGCTCTCTTCTGCCTCGTCCTTGCTGATTTCACCTACATTTTCACCATCTTTGAAGACGTAAATTCTGTCAGAAATCTCGATAACTTCATCCAATCTGTGAGATACGAAGATAATGGCATCTCCAGACTTTTTCAGCTCTCTCACATTTTTGAAGAGCTCTTGGATTTCTTCGTCGTTCAAAACAGAGGTAGGCTCGTCAAGCAGAATGAGAGAATGCTCTTTGCCAGATTCTTTTACAGCGTTGAACACCTTTGCAATTTCCACCATCTGACGAGTTGCAAAGCTCAAGTCTCCTACTTTTTTGGCAGGATTAATGTGGTCAAATCCCACTCTTGCCAAAACTTCTCTGGCATCTTTATACATCTTAGACCAGCTAACTAGTCCAAAGGATTTATATTTCTTTTCCTGTCCCAGATAGATATTCTGGCCAACTGTCAGGTTCGTAATCAAAGATTGTTCCTGGAACACCATGCCAATGCCGTTTTCCGTAGCTTCTCTTGGATTCGCAGGCTTATAGGGTTGCCCCATGAGGGTCATTTCCCCTTCTGTTGCCGGCTCCACGCCCATCATGAGTTTCATCAAAGTGGATTTACCAGCGCCATTTTCGCCGATTAGCCCGATTACTTCACCTTCGTAGATATCCATATCTACGCCCTTCAAGGCCTTTGTACCGGGATAGAATTTACACATATTTTTTGCTTGAAATAATAAATTTTTCATGTCCTAACCTCCCCGATATTATTTCGTCACCACTTTGCTGCCTCTTGTCACAGAGAGAGCAACTGCGATTACGATGAGTGCGCCTTGAATGGCTGTCTGCAGAGTGGACTCCACACCTAACAAGATCAGCGCTGTCTGCAGCACCACAACGATCAACACACCAACTAAGGTATTCATCACGCCGCCTGTACCACCGGAAAGGGAGGTACCACCTACTACTACAGCAGTGATAGCTGGGAATAGCTTTCCATCACCAACGGTTAGGTCGCCTGAGCCAAGCATCATAGCACCCAATACGCCAGCCACACCAAAGCAGAAGCCAGACCACATAAACACCTTAATTTTTGTTTTATCAATATTAACGCCGGTCCCACGAAGCACACCTTCGTTTTTACCAATCGCATATACATAGCGGCCAAATCCCGTTTTGTTCTGCAAAATATATGCAATGGCAAAAACGATAACAGCCACAATGAGCGTCGCCGGGATATTAAATCCATCCTGCGGGCCAAATTTTAAAAGGCCCAACTCAGCAAATCCGATGGATCCCTCAGGAGCTGCTGTGAGGTTAGCAGGCGAACCACCATATACGATCAGTGTCAAACCGGATGCGATATTTGTCATACCAAAGGTAACCATAAAGGAAGGAATTTTTCCCTTTACATGTAATAAGCCAGTAACAAGTCCACAAACTGTACCAACCAGAATGCCGATTAAGAAACCGCCAAAGCCAAGGTCGATGTCGTTTTTCTGATTTGCTACCAACAAGCTAAATACTGCACCAGAAAGAGCAACTACACCTTCTAGGGATAAGTCGATACTTCCCATCATAATGACAAAGGTAATGCCAAGTGCCATGATCAGCGCAGTAGGTAATAACGAGAAAATAGTCTTTAAGTTTACAAGATTAAAATTTGCAATAATTAAAAGTGCAATGATGAATACAACCAACAGAACCACTGGCATATACTGAATTAACTTTGCCTTCGAGTGCTCTTTTTTAATCTTTAGTTGAAATTCTTCTGCTATCGTTGCACTTTGAGGTAAATTTTTGTCAAACATCATATCTCTCCCCAAATATAATTTTTTGAACGCATATATGCTTGAAAAATGCTGGGAATGGTTATTCCCAGCACTTTTAAGCAAGTAACTAGTTAATTACTTATTCAGTTGGAATCTCAGCAGGTCCAATGTTGTAATCAGCTAATTTAGCCAGATTCAGATCATCGCCTGTGAACTGCAGAGCATCTGGGCTTGGAGCAGCGTCGATGAACTTCGCTTTGTAGTCAGCTACGTTATCTGTGCTCACGATTTCCATCTTGGTCAAGAACACTCTCTGTTCTTGAGTCATCTCAGAAGGATTGATGATACCAGCCAGTGCTGCATATGGGTAAGCCAGACCGAAAGCACCTTGTGCATAACCGTTAGAGGAAGCGGAGCAGAGCATGTCACCAGCTTCGATAGCGGCAATAGCGTCAGGAGTTGCGTCAACGCCTACTACATAAACTTGACCATTGAGGCCTTGGTCTTTCAGAGCTTGTACAGCGCCAACAGCCATTTCGTCATTAGCACACCATACACCTTGCAGATCGCTGCCGTATGTCGGTAACCATGTCTTCAGAAGATCCATAGCTTCTTGTCTGGACCAGTTAGCAGTATCTCTAGCCAGCTCTTTTACGTCAGGATATTCGCTCAGAGCTTGGTCAAGGCCTTTACATCTGTCGATGGAAGCGCCGTTGGATTTGATACCTTCCATGGAAACGATGTTTCCTTTGCCGCCCATTGCTTCAAACATTGTTACAGCAATGTCATGGCCAGCTGTTACACCGTCGCCTGTTTGATGGATTACATAGTACTCATAGTCTGTGGGTACATAGCCAGTAGCCATGTTCCATACAGAAGACCAGTAGATTTGGCCAGCTTCACAAGCCTCAGCTACTGCTGCACAGTTTGTGCCTTCATTCGGGTCAATGTAGAGGATGCCGCCTTTGGGGCCGCAAGCTTGCACATAAGCCTGAATGTCGTTGATCTGTTTCTGGTTGTCGCCATCACAGGTCAGAGCTTGCAGTTCAATCTGAGCGCCTTTTGCTGTAGCCCATTCAACGAATACTTCGCCGCCGCCATATACCTGTTGAGCATAGGGGTTCGCTAAGTCACGTTGAGCGATAGCAGCTTTGATCGGTCCAACTTCAGAGAAGTCTGCGTTTGTTAAATCAAGCGCATCTGTTGAGCCAGTTTCAGCAGGAGCTTCGGATGTAGTCTCGGAAGGAGATTCAGATGGAGCTTCGGATGTAGTCTCAGAAGGAGACTCAGAAGGTTGTTCTTCTGCCGGAGCACAAGCTGCGAAAACTCCAAGAGCCATCACAATTGCTACTACCAATGCAATAACCTTAATTTTTTTCATAAAATATCCTCCTTGTATTCTTGCGCTTTTGCAAGCGCTATTTATGAAAAAATTGCATTATTTTTACTTTTAGGCACGCCAATAGTTGCGTGTAAACATTATCTTCTTTTACTTATACTCTTTTCTACCTTTTCCTTAAATTTGCCAGGATCTCTCTGGACTTCACTTTGTTATGTAATGTCATGTATTGTAATGTTTTGTCTGTATTGTATTATATACGTACTTCACTCATATTTCA
>CAJJPW010000092.1 GCA_905193725.1 uncultured Eubacteriales bacterium | reverse complement strand
CCCGCCGAGAAATCGACGGGCATTTTCATTTTTATATGGAGTTTGTAGTGGATTGTAGGGGCTGATGCAAGCATCAGCCCCTACAGGACGAGATTGTGCCTTCAGAGCGAATCTTTATGTCATCATTTCATCTCAAACAGCGCTTTCTTCTTCATCCAGTAATACACCCCGCCCACGGCGTCGGCCAAAAACCAGCCGATGGGCACGCTCCACCAGATGCCTGTCACCCCGATCGCCGGGATGGCGGACAGCGCATAGGCCAGCACCACGCGGGTGCCCAGGGATACCACCGTCAGCACCACCGACATACCGGGCCGCCCCACAGCGCGGTACAGCCCGTAGAACAGGAACAGACAGCCGATGCCCGCATAGAACGCGCCCTCAATGCGCAGGTAGCGCACGCCCTCGGTGATGACGGCGGTCTCCGAGCCGTCGATAAAAATGCGCATCAGCAGCGCGGCAAACACAAACACCAGTGCGCTGACCGCGATGCTGAACCCGATGGCCGCCGCAAACGCGCCCCGTATCCCCTTGTGGATGCGGTCAGTCTTTTGCGCGCCGTAGTTCTGGGCAATAAAGATGGAGAACGCATTGCCGAAATCCTGCACCGGCAGATAGGCAAAGGCGTCGATTTTGACCGCCGCTGCAAACGCCGCCATGACCACCGTGCCAAAGCTGTTGACCAACCCCTGCACGGCCAGGATGCCCAGGTTCATAATGGATTGCTGGATGCAGGTCAGCGCCGAGAACCCGGCGATCTCCTTCATGCGGTTGGCCTTGAACTTGCTGTGGGCAGCCTGCCGCACCAGCGGGAACCGCACCCAGGTGTACACGGAAATGCCCACGCCGGAGACATACTGCGCAATGACCGTCGCCTCGGCCGCGCCGCCCACGCCGCGCCCCAGCCCGCAGACGAACCACAGGTCCAGCGCGATATTCAGCCCGGCGGACAGCGCCAGAAACAGCAGCGGTACCATCGAGTTGCCCAGCGCCCGCAGCAGAGAGGCAAAGTAGTTGTACAGGAAAATCGCCGCCAGCCCGGCAAACACGATCTTTAAGTAAGTGCGCATCAGCGGCGCAATCTCGGCGGGCAGGCGCAGGAACCAGATAATGCCCTCAAAACCCAGGTACACCGCGCCGGTCAGCACGGCGGTCACAATGGCCAGCAGCACAAAGGCAATCCAGTGGTCGTATGAAGTGATATAGTCTGCAAACTGGGTACCCAACAAATACCCCAATAGAGGCATCAGCGCCTGAAATACCCCAAAATACGCGCCCACAATCAACGCGTGCTTCCACTTCACCTGCGTCAGCGACAGCCCCTTGCCTATGGCCACGGCAAATGCGTCCATAGACAGCCCTATGGCCACGATGATAATTTCTGTAATACTCATGATCTTCGTCCCCCGCAAAAAAAATACAGCCTCTTACAAGCTGTAACATCTCTTTTTAGGCTTCATGCACAGCTAGACTTTTTCTGCTGCCCATGAGTCTCATTTATTAAGGCAAGCCAGGCCGGTTGGCCAGTATGTTGACTTGCCGCGCAATTTTGCGCCAACTACTCCCTCATTTGCGTGATTTATTATACCAGCAAACGGCGGATCGTGCAAGAATATTTTCAGCTTGTCTATTATTTCATGAGTTCGACTTCTGTATTTGTGGCAGCATCTGGCTATAGCCTTGTCCTGAAAAACAGCTTCTATATCAGCTTATTGACATAGACCTAAAAATATGCTATGATTGACCCAATTTTAAAACATGATGATGGGGAAAGTAAATCTCTTATGCGTTTCTAGAGAGCCTTGGCAGCTGAAAAAAGGCAACGCGGCGAGATGGAAAATGGCCCTTAAATGGCGCACCGAACGGCTATGCCGCTAGGCTGCGACGGCAACCGCCTGTTATCGCGGGAAAAGTATGATTCGTACTTTTTGAGGTCTTTTGCCGCAAGGCAGGGACAAAGTGAAGTGGTACCACGGGAACGCAGCTCGTCTTCAATCAGGAGGCGGGATTTTTTATTTTAAATTGTAATTTACTGAAGATGCCAAACGACAAGGAGAGTGATGTCCATGAAAATTGAAACACAATGTCTGCACGAAGGGTATTCCCCCAAAAATGGCGAACCAAGAGTTTTGCCTATCGCCCAAAGCACTACGTTTACTTATGAATCCACCCAACATGTGGGAGAGCTGTTTGATCTGACCGCACCGGGGTTTTTCTATACCCGTCTCGCCAACCCCACAGTGGATGCAGTTGAACAAAAAATCGCCGCTCTAGAAGGGGGAGTAGGCGCCCTTTGCACCTCTTCCGGACAGGCAGCCAACCTGATCGCCCTGCTGAACATCTTGGGGGCAGGAGATCATTTTATCAGCACCACTACCATCTACGGTGGTACTCTCAACCTGTTTGCAGTGACCATGAAAAAGATGGGCGTAGATGTTACCTTTGTAGATCCTGAAACTCCTGTGGAGGAAATCCAAAAGGAGTTCCGCAAAAACACCAAGGCAGTATTCGGTGAAACCATCGCCAACCCTGCCATCGCCGTGTTGGATATTGAGAAATTCGCCAAGCTGGCACACGACAACCATGTGCCGCTGATTATCGACAACACTTTTGCCACCCCTGTGTTGTGCCGCCCCATTGAGTTTGGCGCGGACATCGTAACCCACTCCACCACCAAGTACCTAGATGGGCACGCCGTGCAGGTAGGCGGCGTGATCGTAGACAGCGGCAAGTTCGACTGGACAGCAGGGGACTTCCCCGGTCTCACCACGCCGGATGACTCGTACCACGGCCTTATTTACACCGAGTCCTTTGGCCAGGCAGCTTATATCACCAAAGCCCGGGTTCAGCTCATGAGGGATTTGGGCTCCTGCCAAAGCGCCATGGGGGCGTTTTTGCTCAACTTAGGCATGGAGACGCTGCCTCTGCGCATGGAGCGCCACTGCCAAAATGCCGACAAGGTAGCACACTATTTGGCTTCTTGCGATAAGGTAGAGTTCGTGAATTACCCCACTTTGGAGGGCAATTTCTATAAAGAACGGGCGGAAAAATACCTGCCCAAGGGATGCAGCGGAGTCATCGCCTTCTCCATCAAGGGGGGGAGAGATGCTGCCGCTCGGTTTATCGACAGTCTCAAGCTAGCTTCTTTAGTAGTTCACGTAGCAGACATTCGCACCTGCGTGCTACACCCTGCCACCTCTACCCATCGTCAACTCACCGATGAGCAGCTGGTAGCCGCCGGCATCACCCCTGGCCTCATCCGCTTATCTGTGGGGCTGGAGAATATCGACGATATTCTGGAAGACATCGAACAAGCGTTGCAAAAGGCGTAACCATTAAGCGCAAACTTATTGCCTCCATTGCCGGCCACCTATGGCCTAGCAGTGGGGGCTTTTTCACTGAGGAGGAAGTCATGGAGGAGCTCAAAAACTGCAATCTGTGTCCTAGAAAGTGTGGCGTCAACCGATTGGCCGGCCAAAAGGGGTACTGCGGCGCCACACAGGAGGTCTTTGCCGGCAGAGCTGCCCTGCACTTTTGGGAGGAGCCCTGTCTTTCCCATACCCATGGCTCGGGTACCGTGTTTTTCTCCCACTGCACATTGGGCTGTGTGTACTGCCAAAACCGGCAGATCAGCCGGGAGCATCAGGGAACTCCGGTCTCCCTTCCCCGCCTCAGTCAGATCTTTTTGGAGCTTCAGGCACAGGGGGCCCATAACATCAATTTAGTCACCCCCACCCACTACGTCCCCCAAATACGGTTGGCAATTGCCCGAGCGCAGGAAAGAGGCCTACACCTGCCTGTTGTGTACAACACCAGCGGCTATGAGCTCATAGATACCATTCGCTCTTTGGAAGATACTGTGGATATCTTCTTGCCCGATCTGAAATATTTGGAGGAAGAGGTGGCCTCCCGCTACTCCCACGCTCCCGACTACCCTCACTTTGCCACATTGGCCCTAGAGCAGATGGTACGGCAAACCGGCCCCTGTGTGTTTTCCAAGGAGGGGCTGCTGCAAAAAGGGGTAATCGTCCGCCACCTGTTGCTTCCCGGGCAGCTTCCCGCCTCTAAGAAGATCGTTCGCTATCTCCACGATGCCTATGGAGATGACATCTATATGAGCCTGATGAGCCAGTACACGCCGATGTCACACCTCCCCCAGTATCCAGAGCTCAACCGCAAGGTCAGCAGGCGGGAATATGAGTCCCTACTGGATTTCGCCCTGCGTCTGGGGGTAAAAAACTGCTTTATCCAAGAGGGAGATGCCGCCAGCGAGAGCTTCATCCCATCCTTTGACGGGCAAGGGATTGTCCCACCCTCTGAGAAAGGCGTTTCTTAGCCCCCTCATAAAAGAGGATAGGGCCTTTCTTCAGGTAAATCCAGCGCAGCGCTTTCCCCTTCTCATGTATAGGTATGTTTCCATCTTTTTGGGACATAGCAGGCGCCTCATTCTTTTCTCAGTATCCCTGTCTCCTTTCCTGCCAATGTTCTTCCATGCTTGGAATGATCCATTTCTCCCAAACTTCTGTCCCTTTTCCTTTCTCATTTTTCTATGATATTTGGCCCATTACCGTTTCATCTGCAATTCTTTTGTTTCTATTTTTGGCATCACTTTGGAAACTCCGGCCTCCCAACACCCTATATTTTCCCCATGCTAAAATTTCCACTGTTTCCATGACATTATGTGCTATTGACCTTGAATCGGGAAAGTATTATAGTATATTTGAGAGAATTTTGTTATGTTTTGTCGGATATATGCGCAATAAAAAGTGCCTAAAAATAAGGGCCTTTTCGCATATGGAGGCAGCTGTTACACATATACATATACTGTTTACAGGAGCAATTTAGGAGCTTATTATATGAGTTACAAAATAGGACTAGATGTCGGCTCTACCACCATTAAGGTCGTAGTGCTGGACGATAAAAACAAAATTATCTATAAGAGTTACGAGCGGCACTTATCCAAAGTGCGTGAGTTGGCCCTTGCCAAAATAGAAGAGCTAAAAGAGCAGCTGGAAGGGCATCTGGTGAAAATCGCCATCACCGGTTCCGCAGGGCTGGGTATGGCTTCTGAGGCCCATCTGGACTTTGTGCAAGAGGTGTTTGCCACAGCGGGCGCCGTGCGGGAGTATGAGCCCAGCACCGATGTGGTCATCGAGCTGGGCGGAGAAGACGCCAAAATCATCTTTCTCCAAGGGGCGCTGGAAGAGCGGATGAACAGCACTTGCGCTGGTGGGACAGGCGCCTTTATCGACCAAATGGCCTCTCTTCTCAATGTGGATCTGCAAACACTGGATGAGTTGAGCCTGAAACACAATAAGATTTACCCTATCGCCTCTCGGTGTGGGGTATTCGCCAAGACGGATATACAGCCCTTGATCAACCAGGGGGCAGAAAAGGAAAATATCGCCGCCAGCATTTTCAGCGCGGTGGTAGACCAGACCATTGCTGGGTTGGCACAGGGGCGTCCCATCCAGGGCAACGTGCTGTTTTTAGGAGGCCCGCTTTCCTTTTTAAAGGGCCTGCAAAACCAATTTAAAGAGAAGCTGCATTTAGACGAGAATGGCGCTCATTTTCCCGAATTGGGGCCGTATTTCATCGCTTTGGGCGCGGCTCTATACGCTCGCAGCTTAGATGTGCGCTATACCTATGGGGAGCTCCACGAGATCTTCTTGCGGGTCTCTCAGCTCAAGGTAGCGACCAAGGGGCTCACTCCCCTCTTTGCCGATGAGGAGAGTTACCAGGCCTTTTTAGAGCGTCACGAGAAGTCTGACGTGGGCTATGGCGATCTGGCAGAATATACGGGTCAGGCGTATTTGGGAGTAGACGCAGGCAGTACCACCACCAAAATGGTGCTGCTGGACGAAAACCAAAATATACTGTATGAACACTATCAAAACAATCTGGGCAACCCCATCTCCGCCGTCAAAGAGCAGCTGGAGCAGATTTACGCCCAGGCTTCTTCCGGCCTTTCCATCGTGGCCAGCGCCGTTACCGGCTATGGGGAAGACCTGATCAAAAGTGCTTTTGAGATGGATTTTGGTCTGGTGGAGACAGTGGCTCATGCCACCGCTGCCAAGTACTTCAACCCCAATGTGGATTTCATCATCGACATCGGCGGGCAGGACATGAAGTGCTTCCAGATCAAAAACGACACCATAGACAATATCGTGCTCAACGAGGCCTGTTCCTCTGGATGCGGTTCGTTTATCGAGACCTTTGCCAAATCCCTGGGGTACGAGATCGGCGAGTTCTCCAAACTGGGGCTATTCGCCAAACGCCCGGTGGACTTAGGCACCCGTTGTACGGTGTTTATGAACTCCTCTGTGAAACAGGCCCAGAAAAACGGGGCAACCGTCAGCGATATCTCCGCTGGCCTAGCCATCAGTGTGGTGAAAAACGCCCTGTATAAGGTCATTCGGTTCCGCACGCCCCAGGAGATGGGAGAACACGTGGTAGTCCAAGGGGGCACCTTCTTAAACGACTCGGTGCTTCGCAGCTTTGAAATGGAGCTGGGCCGAGACGTAATCCGCCCAAAAATCGCCGGACTCATGGGGGCATTTGGGGCAGCACTATATGCCAAAGACCATGTGGCTCAGGCAAAGGGGCAGCTACTCACTCAAGAGCAGCTGGAGAGCTTTACCCATTCCTCCAAGGCGGTGAGCTGCAATCTGTGCACCAACCACTGTAACCTGACGGTGAACACTTTTGCCGGGGGCAAAAAGTTCATCGCCGGCAACCGATGCGAACGGCCGGTGACAGGCAAGGTGCAAAACACCCAGTTGCCGGATATGATCGGGGAAAAATACGTCCTGCTCACCTCCTATGAGAGCAAAAAAGGCAGCCGCGGTACCATGGGCATCCCTATGGTGCTCAATATGTACGAGAACTACCCCTTCTGGCACACCTTCTTCACCTCCCTGGACTTTGAGGTGGTGCGGTCAGAGCGTTCTTCCAAGGCGCTGTATCTCTCGGGGCAAAACACCATTCCCTCGGATACCGTCTGCTACCCTGCCAAACTGGTACACGGGCACATTCGGTCGCTGGTGAATGCAGGCGTCCAAAACATCTTCTACCCCTGCATGACCTTTAACTTCGATGAAAAGATCGCCGACCACCACTTTAACTGCCCGGTAGTGGCCTACTATCCCGAGGTGATCAAGGCCAATATGGAGCTTCCCAGCGGCGTTCAGCTGATCTACCCCTATGTGGACATCAGCAATCCCCGGGTGTTCCCCAAGAAGATACACCAGTATCTGGAGGAAGCTGGCTTTGCCATCTCCCAAAAAGAGGTGAACCAGGCTGCCAAAGAGGCATATGCCGCCTACCAGCAGTACCGGGAAGCAGTGGCACAAAAGGGACAAGAGGCGCTAAATTACGCCAAAGAACACCACCTAAAGACGGTAGTGGTTGCGGGAAGGCCGTATCATATAGACCCGGAGATCAACCACGGGATCAACAAGCTGCTCACCTCACTGGGCTTTGTAGTGGTTACTGAGGACTGTGTCAGCTATCTTTTGGGAAAGGAACAGCGCAAGGTGCGCAACCAATGGACGTACCACGCCCGGATGTACAACGCGGCCCGCTACGTGTGTACTGCCAAAAACACCGAGCTCATCCAGCTGGTTTCCTTTGGCTGTGGCCTAGACGCCATCACCACAGACGAGATCAAAGAGATCTTGCGCAAGGGCGATAAACTGTATACGCAGATTAAGATAGACGAAATCGACAACTTAGGAGCGGTCAAGATTCGGGTGCGCAGCCTGCTTGCCGCCATGGAAGAGAGGGAAAACAATGGCTAAACCAAACTATGTTGAGTTCACCAAAGAGATGAAAAAGGATTACACCATCTTGCTTCCCATGATGCTTCCCGTTCACTTTAAAATCATCGAACAAATTTTAAAGGGCGCCGGTTACCATGTAGAGCTTTTAGAGACGTCTGGAAGGCAGATTGTAGAAGAGGGCCTGAAAAACGTCCACAACGACACCTGTTACCCTGCCCTGCTGGTCATCGGCCAGATGATAGATGCTCTCAAGAGCGGCAAGTACGACCCGAAAAAGACCGCTCTGATGATCACACAGACGGGCGGAGGCTGCCGTGCCTCTAACTA
>CAJJPW010000091.1 GCA_905193725.1 uncultured Eubacteriales bacterium | reverse complement strand
CCCGCCGGTCTCACAGAGTGATTCCCATAGAGCGGTGCCTCATCCAGCAGTCTGGCACGGAAAATGTGCTGCGGGCGGTGAAAGAGTTTATGGAGAACTATCACATCCCCCCTTACCAGGAGCAGAGTAGGCGAGGAGTGGTGCGCCATGTGATCTGTCGCATGAACAAATGGGGTGAGGTCATGGTGGGCTTGGTCATTTGCGGCAACAGGCTGGAACACGAGCGAGAACTGGTTCAGATGCTAAAGCTCTATGTAGACGGCCTGAGCAGCGTGGTGATCAACCAAAATACCAGCGCGGGGAACGCAATTTTGGGGGAGAAGAGCAGGACCATCTATGGGGAGTCATATCTGCTGGAGGAAATTATGGGGCTCAAATTTCAGATTTCCCTCAACTCATTTTTGCAGGTCAATCCCTATGGTATGGAGCTTTTATACACCAACGCTTTGAAATTGGCAGCCCTTCAGAGGGACGATGTGGTGGCAGATCTATACTGTGGCGCGGGAACTATCTCTCTGTGTGCAGCGCAGCGATGTGGCAAGGTTTACGGGGTGGAGATTGTGCCACAGGCCATTGAAAACGCCCAGAAAAACGCCCAGCTAAATGGCATTTCCAATGCGGAATTTCTCTTGGGAGATTGTGGGGAGGTGTTCCCCCAGATACGAAAAAGGGAAGGCAAAATCGATGTGATTATCGTGGACCCGCCTAGAAAAGGGCTTTCCCAGCAAGTGATTTCCAGCTGTATCGAAGCCCAGCCTCGAAAGATCGTCTATGTCTCTTGTGATCCGGCGACGCTAGCCAGGGATATCAAGCTTTTTGATCAGAGTGGATATGTTTGTGAGGGGGTGCAACCTGTGGACATGTTCCCTCAGACCATGCATGTGGAGACGGTTGTACTGCTTTCCCGCAAAAAACCTGATGTGTAATCAACGTAAAAGTCGAGTTTGGCGAGGGTGAGGGCAAAGTGCCACTTGATAATATCACTAAAAGAGTCGAGGCGTACAAGCGAAAGAGCGAGTTACCTTGATGAAGGAGAATCGGAAAATGAGTTATAAATTAGGCAGAAATAAATGATTTAGGACATACTTTGACTGAGTTTATGATGGGGAGAAGGAGGAAGGTTATGGCGAAGATTGTTAAGGAAACTATCCATGCAAAAGGTATTGATATTGGCATCTATACTACGAATTTTGAAAATGAATTTATTTCATTAACGGATATTGCAAAATATAGAAATGAAGATGATCCAAGATTTGTGATTCAAAACTGGATGCGAAATAGAAATACGATTGAGTTTTTAGGTGTTTGGGAAGAACTACATAATCCTGAGTTTAACCGTGTGCAATTCGAGGCGGTTAGAAATGAGGCGGGATTAAATCGTTTTGTCATGACACCGACAAAGTGGATTACACAGATGAATGCCATTGGTGTTGTTTCAAAAGCAGGACGCTACGGTGGAACATATGCTCATAGTGATATTGCCATGTCTTTCGCAACTTGGATTTCTCCTGAGTTCCAGCTATACATTATGAAAGACTATAGGCGTTTAAAGACAGATGAAAACAGTCGGTTGTCTTTGAATTGGAATTTGAATAGAGAAATTTCTAAGTTGAATTACAGGATACATACAGATGCAATTAAAGAAAATCTGATTCCCCCAGAATTAACGCCCGCACAGGTGGCGTATACCTATGCGAATGAAGCGGATATGCTGAATGTCGTTTTGTTTGGAAAGATGGCGAAGCAATGGAAAGATGAAAATCCAACGGTGAGAGGAAATATGCGGGATGTAGCAACGCTGAATCAATTACTGGTACTTGCAAATCTGGAAAGCTATAATGCGGTTTTAATTAACCAGGGGAAGAACCAAAAAGAGCGTATGGAATTGCTTCGGCAATTGGCGGTACAGCAGTTACAGACGTTGGAAACGGTAAACTTAAATAACTTGCCGAAATTAGGAATGGAAATGCAAAAGAAATAGGAAAGTATAGAGGGGTAGCATGAAATATATGGGTTTGTTAAGCATGACTGCTTATTTGGCAAATGAAAGTAGTGGCATGAGTGATGATTTAAAAGGAACAATTATTACCGCGTTGGTAACAGGAATAATTTCAATTATTGGGTTTATTGTAACAAATGCTTCTATGAAGAAAAATTTCAAAAACGCATTAAAGCGGCAACGAGATAGCGTAGCTTTAGAAAAAATGTCCACGATGCCATATGAAGTACTTGTTCTAATGGACGAAATGATAGAGTCAGGAAAAATAAAAAATGAAACTCAAAAGAAGAAAATAATCGAACAAAATTTTAAACACTTTAAAGAGATTATGAATACGATATATTCTTATGGAACGGAAAAATCCATAGAGATAGTATCCTTAATGCAAAAAGAAAATTATGCTGCAAATGGGGAAATTATTCCTTTAAATAAGTATAGAATGATGTCATTTTATGTTTTATTAGCAACTCAAATTAAGTATGATGTCACGGAAATTTCCGTAAGTCCTGAGTTATGGTTTCAAATGCGTTTAACTGATTATGAAGTAAATAGAGAAGAATTTATGAATGCAAATAATAAGTTGGTAGACGAGTTGAAATTAAAAGAGGAATTTAAAATAAAGTAGGATTTGTATATGTTTTGTGGGAAAGAGATAATACCGTCGAGACGGTCGCGCGCGTTGTTGCAGAGAGAAACCCTGTAGAAGTTTTTAGATTTAGGTACTTTCCCGCCCTGTGTGGTGTTTGACGTTGAGGGTGATAACTTCTAGAATACGCGCACCTGGGACGATATCAGCGTGTCGGCAGGCATTGATATGAAGTGTGGGAACATAAAAATGAAATAGCCCCATAGAAACAGCATGATATAAACGGTGCTGTTTCTTTTCATATAGTCGCAACAAGCTGCAAACGGTCTGCGATTGTTTATGCCTAAAACGTTACCCAGTCTAGCCTTGATGTTTTAGCTACCAATATAGACCTGTACTTCATAATTCCAGTGCAAAATGCCCGATACTACGATTAACTGCACTGTAAATGTCGGTTCAACACTATATTGGGTTTGAGCGATGTGTATTAACCCCTCTAGCGTTTGCTTTCTATTTTCTTCCGTACAGTTAGCGCATAGATATCTTCCTTTTGGCAATACCTTTAATCCATCGATATCCACATACCGAATACAAACGGCAAAGAGCCTTGTGATTCCATTTGCGGTGTATATGCCAGCTAAATCCTCAAAGGAAAATTGCTCTTTGAGGGCGGGGGTTACTTTCTTGTAGAAATGGCCCAGATAATTCCAAAGATTATCCAGGGTGGGCTCCTCTAAGGTATCGGAAAGCAAAATTACCCGGTCCGGACACTCCCTGATAAAAACGCTCTCCAGCTTTTGCTGTTTTTGCTGCGCCTGTAACTTTTTCTCATAGTCCGCTTTTGCCAATTGGATTTTTGACTTACTGTACTGCAATGCGGCTATTTTTTCATCGGCCTTTTTTTCCGCTTGCGCTAAAAAGTCCACAATTTTTTGGAGATCGTCATACTCCAAAACCTTTTTGATCTCCTGCAAAGGCAAGTCCATCTGCTGCAAAGCCCTCACTGTATTCAACCGGACAATGTCCTGCTGGGTATAATAGCGATAATTGGTCCATTCGTCTTTTTTGCTCGGCTTCACTAATCCGATGCGGTCATAATGCCGCAGCGTTTCGCTGGTTGTATGAACGGCTTTCGCCGCTTCTCCTACTGAAAAATATTTCTTCATTTTTATTTTTCTCCTATTGACTTTTGTGTTACACAAAAGTTTATCATTTATTTTAGCATAGGATATTGCGAAAAACTAGAAAAATTTTATAGATAAGAGAGATAGCTATGACCCGCATAAAAGAGGTTGACGCACAAAATATATTGAACGTGTGCGAGTTGACGAATAGCATTGGTACGATAATGAAGGGACATTCCTGTTGCAACACAGTTTCCCTAGCGAAAGCAAAATATAATCCAGGAATACACTCCAATGCAATGTGCTCATTGGTTTCTTTATGTATCAGCGGGACGAAAATCAAGCGGATACTGCAACCATTTGCCGTTTTATGATAGATGATAGGTTTCAACAAAAAGGGCTTGGGAAAAAAGTCTTGGAGTATGTCTTGCAAGGTCTAAAAATTCAAGGCGTTAAGGAAGTAATTTTCATGATAGATGACGCAGATCATATTGCTAAAAAGCGATGTCTTTCTTTTGGATTTCGGTTCACGGGAAAGATTGATCATGATGAATGCTACTATGCACTAGAATTAGAATTTTAATCTATAAATTATGGAGGGATCACTATGAAAAAAATAATTTCACTCTTATTATGCCTTGTGCTAGGCTGTTTTGTTTTGGCAGGTTGCTCGAATGGCAGCGAACCCTTTGAGGAAAGAAGCTATACGCCGGATACGGCGGTCAACAAAATCAACCTCGATGTACAGGATAGAGAAATTGAAGTTTCCTTGTCCCCAGACGAGCAAGTCCACATTCAATATTCCGAAAACAGCAAGGAATATTATGAGATTTCTGTCTCTGACGACCAGGTGCTGACCATGACCAGTGCCAGCAATAAAGAGTGGACGGATTATATTGGGTTCAAACCCGCTGCTAAAGATCGGAAAATCTCCTTGCAGATACCGAACGCACAGTTAGAAAACCTTACACTGTCCACCACAAACGAGGATATCACGCTTTCAGCACTGGCTGTAGCCGGAAGCATTAGCCTTTCCTCCAACGGAGGAAATATTACCTTTGGAACTTTAGATGTGGGCAATGCCTTGACCCTGAGTGCTAAAAACGGGGACATTTCCGGCGCCATTATGGGAAGCTATGATGATTTCGCCATTCAGTCCAAAATTAAAAAGGGGGAGAGCAATCTGCCGGGCAAGAAAGACAGCGGCGATAAGACGCTCAATGTGTCCTGTAATAATGGCGATGTCAATATTGAGTTTGTAAACGATTAATTGTAATTCTGAAAACTGCTATTTTGCGGCTGGAGAATACGAATAAACGGCGGTTGTGAAGGGATCATTCAAATCGCCGTTTTTTGTAAAAACGAGAATATGTGGTGTATGAAAGCCCCATTTTTTATAAGAAGTGAATTTATCATTGAATAAAGAGCTACTATTTAGGAAGTAATATGGGAGGCTGAGAATACACCCGAGACAATCATATCGCTCTAAAGAAAATCTTGTAGGAAGCTCTTGATATAGCTGCAATAGTATACTTTTCATATTGGTATTCTATAGCGAATAAAAAAAGTCAAAACCTAAACAAAGGCAATGACCGTGAAAAATAGGAACATTGCCCCTGTAAAGCTAATTAAGTTTTTATAAAATCATCCACTTAGAAAAGAACATTAATCATAAGATAAAGGAAAATCGGCGATCCTCCCTAAAGGGTTTTCGGCTGGGATTGCCTTCCGCACGATAGAGCTTTTGATGAGCCAAGTCGCACACGACAGACCAAACCGTGTCTCTGCCGGCGTTCCGATCGTATTGGCAGAGAAATCCTTCCTTGCCGGCCAAAATGTCCATTGCCGTTTGCGCAGTAAATGGATGTTGTCCATGGGCAAGGGAGTGGCATATGGTCTGATATCTCTCTTCGGCCTGCCAGTTGTCCTCCAAAGCACAGTGGTATGACTGCATGCTGGGCAGGTGAAACACATTGGTGGAGCACACCCAAGCGTCAGGCTGAGTAGGACGGAGGATCTCCATCCTCTCTGCATTGCACTCCACCAGGGCGATCTCATGGGAATCTGCCAACACAAAGGTCTGGCTAGAGGCGAGGGGGAGCCGGTCTATGAGATGCATGGCCTGAGAGACGCTAGAGCACGTCTCTAGAATTAGTCGCAATATCATCCCCGCATTGAGCCCGGGTTGTAAGACAGAGGGGTAGACCGAGGTGAGGCCAATGGCAAGGCCGTACTGATTGATACCATCCTCCATTTCTACAAAGGCAGTGGTGTTGCCACAAAAGTCGTAGCCGGTGTCGGAAAATCGGTAGAGACAGTTGGTATTGAGTTTTTCCATAGAAGTGAGAAAGTCGCTGTTTCTGCCAAAAATTACATTTCCACAGCTGCGAACAGCAAAACAGGAGCAGTGAATTTCCGGCACAAAGCAGTACATGGAAAAGAGCAAGCCGATAAGCTGCTCAAAAGAGCAGTGTTGGCCATCGGCAATGCCCTGAATTTCATCCAAAACGGCAGGGAACCACCTTTCATAATGGGGAAGGCAGGCTTTGGCAAAGTCCAGTCTCTGACAGGTAATGGCAAGTGGGGTATTGTCTAAAATATATTTTTCCCGAGTGAATAGAGAGGAACCGTACTCATATCCCATTTGGTAGCGGGTTCCCTTGCAATGCGTATGATACATCTTATTTACTCTCCTTATTTGATATTGGAGAGTAGCGCTACTTCTCTTACTCAGGCTAACACAATAAAAATTTTATTGCAAGAGGGTGTGCCACTTCCTTTGCTGCTGCAAATAGTTTTCTGGCTTTCTATCACTTCACCGGCCACAGGAGGCAGTGGGGCATACCCCCACTGCCATTTACTTACTTTCTATGGCCCTAAAACTCTCATTCCTTAGATACATCTTGCTTTGCCCTTGGGGGAGAGGTACCGATGGGATCCATGCCGCGGCTTTAGGGCTTTAGAATAAGCGAAAGGACTGGGATATAGGGAGCAAGATGTTATCTTCTGAGGATAAAAATTTGGGAAGTCTCTCCGCTTTTCAATTGCAATCGACCTAGCATGATGTGGTAGCCATACTAAAAATTACTTGCCAAAGACTGTTGTATATAGGGCATCTTGCTCGGGCAAGTGGGTGACATAGCCAACGGGAATTCGATTGTGGGTGGCACTGATGATTCTTCTGGCCCCGTCTTCGCCAAAGGCACCGCAAAGCTCGATACATTCCACTCCTTGATCGCATAACTCCCGAGCGGCGATGCAGGCCTCTTCTAAACTGGAGACGCCTACCATTTGTGCAGATCCGCTGTGAATTGCGGCTCTGTCTTGGGGGAAGTCAAAGTTATCCCAAATGATAAATGCAAACTTCATGTGATCACCTCTTTAAAACTTATTTGTTATGCAATCTATCCTATCACAATTTAAAGCAAGAGTCGATACACGTGGATTTTGAAAAAGGCGGTGCCAATGTTTTTAGCCCTGTAGAGCGAGGACAAGTGCAAGAATCTAAGGCTGGAGCAGCGCATACATCCGGCGGTAATAGGGGGCAAAAACACTGCCCTTGCGCCAGAGAAAGGCAAAGCTGTGGGTGATAGAGCAGTCTGAAATTGGAATTTCCTGGAGATGCCCGGCGTCTAGCTCTGCCTGTATCACTGGTTGATAGAAAAAGGAGATTCCTGCGCCCGCACATACCATTGATTTGATGGCACCCAGACTTCCTATTTCGGTGAGACGGCTGAAGTCCTTGATGGTCAGGTTATGCTCTTCCAAGGTGCGCTCTAACACTTCCCTGGTGCCGGAGCCTGGCTCCCGGACCAATAGGCGCTGTTCAAGGAGATTCTCTAAAGAGGATATGGAAGGAGGCAGTGGAAAATCAGGGGCGCATACAGGAAGATACCGCTCTCTCCGATAGATGAGGCTGTCATAGGCCTGCTTGGCAAAAAAACCCTCTACAATGGCAAATTCAATTTGCCCCTCATCCAGCAGCTGAAGCAACTCAGCAGTGTTGGCCACGATCATGCGAAGCTGCAATTCTGGCTCCTGCTGGAGCAGCCTGGCGAGAGGCACTGGCATGATATATTCTCCAATGGTCAATGTAGCGCCAAAGTGCAGCTGACGGCGCGCATTGAGTTGGTGGATATCCTGTTGCAGGTGAAAGAGGTCGTGGCGCATGGTGGTAGCAGCTTGCAATAGCATATGGCCTGCCTGAGTTAAGGTCAGCTGTTTACCGGCATAGCAAAAGAGTTTTGCTCCATACTGCTGCTCTAGGGTGCGGATGTGTTGAGAGACAGCGGGCTGGGTGATGTGGAGCAAATCTGCCGCCTTTGTGAAGTTCATGGTTTGACATACCGTTAAGAAGGACTCGATGCGAAAGTCCAGCATAGTTTCACCTCCAATGATATTAATTCCCTAAGCCCCATGAGGGATTTGATAG
>CAJJPW010000090.1 GCA_905193725.1 uncultured Eubacteriales bacterium | reverse complement strand
AATACCATACCAAACATACCAAAGATGATCGAAGGGATTCCGGACAGCGTCTCTGTGGTAAACTCAATGACGCGAATGAGCTTTTTGTTTTTGGCATATTCGTTGATGTAAATGGCTCCCCCCACGCCGATAGGCACTGAGATGATCAGCGATAAAAGGATGATGTATAGGGTATTGATAATGCTGGGCAAAATACCCACGGTATCCTCAATGGGGTTAGGAGCGGTTGAGATGAAATCCCAAGTGAGCCCGGGGATGCCTTGTATCAAGATATATACCAGGAAATACAAGATCATTGCCACAATGGCTGCGGAAAACAGAAAGATCAGCCCATACAGGATGATGTCGCTGGGGCGTTTTCTCTTGTTAAAAATGGAGGATGTAGCCTTAAGAGCACTGCTATTTTGCATTTTCTTTTCCTCCTTTTTTGAGAATAGCATTCAGCGCAAAGTTGATGATCATGATGAAGATGAAAAGCACTAGGCCGATGCCGTAGAGCGCTTCTCTATGGGTTCCTGTGGAATACGCCCACTCCATGGGGATGCTCACAGTGAGCAACCGTACTGGGCTCAAAAGCGCTGGCATGAGCGCTGCGTTGCCGGCTACCATCATAACTGCCATTGCCTCGCCGATAGCACGTCCTGTTCCCAATACCATGCCGGCTACAATGCCGTTTTTAGCAGCGGGAATGAGCACCTTCATGATTGTCTGCATCTTGGTAGCACCAAGCGCCAAGGAGGCTTCGTAGTACTGCTTAGGTACAGCGCTTAAGGCATTTTCGCTGATGGAGATAATAGTGGGCAAAATCATGATAACGAGTACGATAATAGCGGCTAAGAGGGATCCGCTGGTAGGCAAGCCCAGGGCAGTTTGCAGATCAAAGATCAATGGGACGATGATAATAGCGCCCAACAGGCCATATACCACAGAAGGGATGCCACTCATGAGTTCGATGACAGGGCGAATAATGCCGGCCACCCTTTTGCTGGCAATTTTAGAGAGAAAGACAGCAACCGCAACGCCAATGGGAACGGCGATGATAATGGCACCGATCGTACCACATAGGGAAGATAGGATCATGGCTAAAATGCCAAATTGACTGTTCTCAGGATACCAGATCTGCCCAAAGAGAAATTCTAAAGGGCCAATTTTGGCAATGGCTGGACCGCCTGTAAAGATCATATAGAGGGAAATGAGCACGACGCTGATCACTGCGATGAATCCACACACCACAAATATGACCTTCATGACATGTTCTACAGCCGATTTACTTTTTGCAGAATATAGCAAAGAGCTAACTGTTTTTTGTTTCATGTGTTCCTCCTCATAGACACAGGCATGGGGAGCGCTAACCTTAGCCTCTCCCCATAGTCTGTTTATATGTTGTGCTTGTTAGTTGGGATCCATTAGTTGATGGGCAGCAAGGATGCGCTTGCTACAACTTCTTGTCCTGCATCGCTCAGCACGAAGTCCATGAAAGCCTGTGCTGCATCTGAAAGGGTAGCGCCCTCTTTGGTGATCAGCAGGAAGTTTCTCTTCAGAGCGTAGCTGTCGTCCTTTAATGTATCTGTGTTGATTTCCACACCCTCATATTTTACAGGGGTAACCATCTCTGTATCCATATCGGAGAAGGACATGTAGCCGATGGCGTTGGGGTTTTGGGAAACGGTTGTCTGTACAGAACCGGTATCCTTACACTCTGTAGCGGAGGAAACGATCTGTGTAGCTGGGTCGATGGAACCGTCATCGCCTTCTACATCCAGGCCGATAATTTCACTGAAAGCGCCTCTGGTACCAGAGCTAGCTTCGCGAGTTACCACTGTGATAGGTGCATCTGCTCCACCTACTTCACTCCAGTTGGTGATGGTGCCAGTGTAGATGCCGAACAGCTGTTCTTTGGAGAGATCACTTACGGTGTTTTCTTTGTTCACTACTACTGCGATACCATCGATGGCATAAGGAGTGGCAACAAGGCCAGTCTCATCTTCTTTCAGGTCTCTGCTGGAGTGGCCAATTTCGTACATCCCACTTTGTGTGTTGGTGATGCCATCGCCAGAACCATTCATCTCATAGTTGATGGTAACCCCAGGGTTGTCTTCTTGGAACTGATAGATCAGCGCGTTCATCACTTTTTCTACCGAAGTGGAACCACCAGTTTTTACAACACCGGAGAGTTCGCTTTCTGCGGATTCAGAAGGTTCTTCAGCTGGAGATTCAGAAGGTTGCTGTGAGCAGCCTTAACCAGCTCAGTGGTCTTCTCTCAGAAGTGGAAGGAGACTCGGAAGGCTCCTCAGATGTGCTGGAGCAGCCTGCAAAAACTGCAACTGCCAGACACAGTGCCAATACTAAAGTTAAAATCTTTTTCATTTTTCATACTCCTTTTATAAAAAATAAATTTTTTATCAACTGTTTACGGGTATAGTTTATAAAATATAATTCCCTGAAAATAGAAAGGATATGTATAAGTTGTGTAAAATCTATGTAAAGTGGCGAAGTAGTCGGAACGAAAGCTTGATTGAATGTATAACTTTACACAAATTATAGAAATGAATGACGAGTATGAAATGAGAAAGAGCTGGCATGCTAGAAAGAAAAAGTGGGATTTGAGATATTTTTGTCTGCTAAATACAATATGTAAAGAAAACTTTACTATGTGAGAGCATTAAAAAATTCGGGAAATATCCTATAGATGAGGAATCCTAATTGATTTTACCAGTATCATATATTATAATGATTAAATCAAGAGTTGATTGCAGCTAATGGAGGTTTTAAAATTTGAAGATATATAATTCCCTTACCAAAACAAAAGAGGAATTTGTACCCATTTGCCCAGGAAAGGCCACAATATACGCCTGTGGGCCTACTGTATATAACTATTTCCATATCGGCAATGCGCGGCCCTTTATCATTTTTGACACTTTGAGAAGATACTTGGAATACCGAGGATACCAGGTTTTCTTTGTGCAGAATTTTACTGATATTGATGATAAGATGATCAAAGCTGCCAATGAGCAGGGCATTACAGTAAAAGAATTGGGAGAGCATTATATCGCCGAGTACTTCAAGGATGCAGAGGGATTGAACATTAAAAAGGCTACTGTTCACCCCAAAGCCACTGAGCACATGAAGGACATCATTGATCTGATTGCCAAACTCATCGAAAAAGGCCATGCCTATGTGGCGGAAAATGGAGACGTCTATTACGATATCAACAGCTTTCCCCAGTACGGACGGTTGTGTGGACAGAATCTAGAGGAGCTGGAGATGGGCGCTCGCATTGAAGTGAGCGATGTGAAGAAAAATCCTATGGATTTTGCCATTTGGAAGGCGAAAAAAGAGGGAGAGCCCTATTGGGAGAGCCCATGGTCTGAAGGAAGGCCGGGGTGGCATATCGAGTGCAGCGCCATGAGCATGAAGTACTTAGGTGAGACGCTGGACATCCACGGCGGTGGACAGGATCTGAAGTTCCCCCACCATGAAAACGAGATCGCTCAGAGCAGTGGCGCTACGGGAAAGCCCTTTGCCCACTACTGGATGCACAATGGTTATATCAACATCGACAACAAAAAAATGTCTAAATCTCTGGGCAATTTCTTTACGGTGCGGGATATTTCCAAAGAATTTGACCTGTTAGCTGTGAGGCTTTTCATGCTCTCTGCTCACTATAGAAATCCCATTAACTTTTCCAAGGATTTGATTGTACAGGCACAAAGCGCTCTGGAGAGAATTTACAATTGCTTAGAGAAGCTCAAGTTTGTGATGGACCAGAAGGAAGAGGGATCGGGAGCGAGCATCGCGCTTTCCGAATACGAAGAGAGATTTATAAAGGCCATGGATGACGATTTAAATACGGCGGATGGCCTGGCGGTGATCTTTGATTTGGTCAAAGAGGCCAACACTGTCTTTCAAGAGGAAAAGAGCAGCAGCTTGGCAAAAGACACTTATGAGATGTTAACCAAATTGTTAGATGTACTTGGGCTATTTCGCCAAAATGAAACGAGCAGCGAAATTCCCGTGGAAGTTCAGGAATTGGTGAGCAAAAGGGCGGAGGCTAAGAAACAAAAGGACTTTGCTTTGGCAGATCAATTGCGGGAACAAGTAAGGCAATTGGGTTATGAAATAAAGGACACCAGAGAAGGTGCTCAAATTACTAAATTATAAAAATCGCGGGGGAAAATGAATGAACAAAAAGAAAATTGTAGTGTTATTAGCGCTTATGTGCTTATTGGTAGTGATGTTTACTGGTTGTATGGGGCAGACAACCTCTACAGACGAACAGGCAGCATCCACACAGACAACCCAACAGACGCAGGAACAACAGGCACAGAGTTCACAGGATAGAATGCAACAGATGAATAAATTTATGGCGCTTTTTAGCTTGGTGATCGGTGCGTATGCAGTATATGCAGGGATTCGCGGCAAAGGATATGCCTATAAAAACGACTACCCACCTCAAATTGCTGAAGAGGCCAATAAGTTACTGCGCATCTTTTTGCTGATACTTGGGCCCATCATGCTGGTGTTCAGTGCACTGGAATACTTTGAGATTTGGCCGGAGTCGTATCTCATTAGCATTATTGCGGTACTCATAGGTGTTATCGTATATGTGGTGATCTTTAGAGTCAAATTCGGAAAGGCACTCAGAGATCCGAAAAAGGAGCAAAAGAAAAAGCAGGAAGCACTGATCAAGCAAAGACAGGCAGAGAAAAAAGCAGCAAATAAGGGAAAAAAATAAAATGGCAAAAGGGTACTGTTAAAAAACAGTACCTTTTTATTAAGAAATTTTTTGATACTTGTATTGATATGATATTATATTCAGTAACAAACCGGTATGAAATGGAATAAATTATAGTATACCATATATAAAAAAGGAGGAGAGAAAAATGGACGCTCCTCTTCAAATACTGAGAGGATATGAATGGATCTCAAAAATGTTTCATGTATATTACATGGGACTTAAGGATATAGCGCTCAAGGATTTTGGCCCGATTGTGGCGGCAAAACTGCCAAAAGCGGGAGATATTTTTTTAAAGGGAGAGCTGATGGCGTATTTGGTTTCTGATAGAAAGTGCATTGGGCTATATGCCCCATACGATTTAGAGATCGTAGAAATCAACCAAGTATTAAAAATAAGCCCTGAAATGCTGCTGGAAGATCCTATGCACATAGGCATCTTATCGTTTGAAAAAATATAAAAAGTTAATAAAGAGGAGCGAGTAGAAGTTTGATAAAGAGCTTCTACCGCTCCTCTTTTTTTATGTCAAAAGGCCTTTTATACTCATGATTTTAGCAAAACACCGGAAAATCAAACAATATTTAGGAACGTTTTAGCAAAAGGGAGAATATATTTGTTTTGATAGGGAGTCAAACTCCAGAAACTTTTGGATCAAAGGAGTGAAGTGAGCGATATGAATACGGCCAACATAGATAACCCGTCCATAGGTTACTTAAAAGTGCAAGCGTTTACAGCGGATGAAGCGCTGCCATTACAAGGTGCAGATGTGTTAGTAACACGCGAAGACGAAAATGGAAATAGTGTTTTAATCAAGGTGTTGACTACAGACCAAGATGGAGCGACAGAATTACTGGGTTTAGAGGCACCGGATGTTTCCCTATCCCAAAAACCAGGGCTAGGAATTCCCTATAGTCAATATAATGTAACAGTGACATTACCGGGATACTATCCCAAAATTTTTGAGAGGGTTCCCATTTTTGCCGGGCAAGTTGCAATACAAAACGTAGCGATGATGCCAGCAACAGAAGGAATCCTCCCTCTAGAGGAAGAGCCTATTGTAGAACTGGAACCCATTGACCTGCAATAAAAAAGAGGAGGTGCGTATATGCCAGAGTATGTCACAATTCCAAAAAACATCCGAGTGCATTTGGGGCCGCCTCGTTCCAATGCCAGAACGATAACGGTCAGTTTCCCTGAGTATATAAAAAATGTAGCGTCCAGTGAAATTTATCCTACATGGCCGGAAAGTTCCATTGAGGCAAATATATATGCCATCATTACATATACACTCAACCGAGTTTTTACAGAATGGTATCCCTCTCAAGGGTATAATTTTGACATTACCAATTCGACTCAATATGACCAGGCTTTTGTAGAAGGCAGGGATATTTTTGAAAATATCAGCCAAAAGGTTGATGAAATCTTTAATAATTATGTTCGAAAAGAGGGGACCATAGAGCCCTATTTTACCCAATTTTGCAATGGAACGACTACCACTTGCGATGGGCTCTCTCAATGGGGAACAGTGGAGCTAGCAAACCAGGGATATTCGGCAGAGGAAATTTTAAAATACTATTACGGCAACGACATTGAAATTGTGCGGGATGCTCCTGTAGCGGACTGGACCCAATCCTACCCAGGTACACCGTTGCGCTTAGGAGATTTTGGGGCTAATGTGACTGCCGTTCAGTTAAAACTCAACCGAATCTCCAGAAATTACCCTGGTATCCCTAAGATCCCCATTGCTGATGGAGTATTTGATGTTGCCACAGAAAATGCGGTGAAAAAATTTCAGGAGATCTTTAACTTGCAGCAGGATGGAATTGTGGGCAAAAACACTTGGTACCGCATTGCCTATATCTATTCCGCAGTAACTAGATTAGCGGAATTAGATTCGGAAGGAATTAAACTCAGCGACGTATCCAAACAATATCGGACGACATTGCGAGAAGGAGATACGGGGGATCCTGTGCGGGTAATACAGTATTATCTCAATTATATTGCTCAATTTGACCAGGCAGTTCCCTCTATAGCGATTGATGGAATTTATGGGCCGGCAACTGCCAACGCTGTGAGAGCTTTCCAACAGGAATACGGCTTGCCTATAGACGGTATTGTGGGGGAACAGACATGGAACCTCTTAAACTCTACTTACCAGAATATTATAGACACATTGCCCCCGAATTTTGTAACCGATGGTGTGGCCCCTTATCCTGGATTTACGTTAAGGCAGGGTATGCGAAATGATGCTGTGCGGACGCTGCAAGAATACCTGTCGTTTATTGCCTCGCGAAACTCAAATATTCCCACAGTAGAGGTTACAGGCTTTTTTGGTCCCCAAACGCGGGCGTCTGTTTTGGCATTTCAAAGGGAGTATGGGTTGGCGCAAAGAGGCGTAGTAGGCCCTATCACCTGGGACAGAATAGGAGAAGTATATTCCGTGCTGATGGAGGGAGATAAAAAGCAGGAGGGGCAATTCGCAGGATACACCATGAACAGTGGAACTTCATCATAAAAGGAGAAAAAGATGGATACAAGTATGTTGGATAGTAGGCAAAATATTATAGAATTGCAGACCGCATTGGCAGCACTTGCGAGAAGATACCCAGGAGAAATTTCGCTAGTGAATATAGATGGGATATATGGGCCGGAAGTCTATCGGGCAGTAGAAGACTTTCAGCGAAAGTTTTATCTTCCCGTCACAGGAGAAGTGGATCAAGCGACTTGGGACAGCATTCACTACGAATATAACAAAATTCAGTGGAATCAGAGCCTTCCTAGCCCGATTGAAGTGTTCTTACGGCCTACGTTATTGTTAAAACAGGGGGATCAGGGAACGGATATATATTTTTTACAGACACTGCTCTTTGCGATATCCGGTCAATATGAAAATCTAGGGGGAGTGTCGATCAATGGAACTTTTGACGAAAAGACACAGCAAGCTGTTTTGAAGTTCCAAGAGGCCTCAGGGCTGCCCCAGACAGGTTATGTGAACAAACAGACTTGGAACGCACTCACTATCGTGTATCGAATGGTGCGAAGTTGGCAACTAGAAGTGACTGACCGCGAATTACAGCAAATGGAATAAAAAAGGGCTACCACTGAGTAGCCCTTTTTTATTTTGAAAAAAACCACTGATTGGTGATTGACACAACCTCCGTATTAGAGTGATTTCTTATGCCTTGCCATATAATCCTCTACCACATTGAGAGCTTCTCCAAATCTCTGGAAATGTACGATTTCCCGTTGACGCAAAAATTCCAAAGGAGCAATGATATCTGGATCGTTGCAGAATGCCAGCGCCCCTTCATAGCCAGCCCTCGCCTTCTGTTCAGCGGCCATATCGTTGGTCAGATCGGCAATCGGGTCACCGGTGGTTCCCACATAAGCGGCAGTCCAAGCCTGGCCTGTGGAATTGGCGGGGAAGGGGGCGATTCCATAATTGGCATACCAAGTATCCATACCAGTTGCACGAAGTTCCTCTTGATTAGTGCCCCTTAAGCACTGCATCAACATGGCACCTAGAAGTTCCCAATGGGCCAGCTCCTCTGTCCCTACTGAAGCTCAAAGCATGAC
>CAJJPW010000089.1 GCA_905193725.1 uncultured Eubacteriales bacterium | reverse complement strand
AAGCCCGTCTGTATGGTAGGCGACGGTATCAATGACGCCCCTGCACTCAGTAAGGCGTACATCGGCATTGCCATGGGCGGGATTGGCAGCGACATTGCAGTGGAGGCAGCTGATATTGCGTTGGTATCCGACGACATCTCCAAGCTTCCCCATCTATTTCAGCTCTCTAGGCGGATGATGACCACCATCAAGCTCAACATGATCTTCTCCTTGGGCCTCAATTTTTTAGCTATCATACTGGCCATAAGTGGCATTCTGGACCCAGTGGTGGGGGCGCTGGTGCACAACGCTGGATCAGTCGTCGTGATCCTTCATTCCGCCATGTTACTCAAGTGGCGGCAAAAGATTCGCCGCGGCCAGAACGAGATGATTTCCTCTGTGGAGCCCAATGTGTTGGGCGGCGAGTAGGCGTTATTCCTCATGCACTATCCCATCGACCAAAGGAAGAGCCCTCTACTAGTGAGGACTCTTTTGTTTTCAGCCCTTCCATTCGTTTTCCAAAGAGGATGGCTCTGTGGTCGTTCTCACAAAAGTGAGGGGGGCTGTCTTCTCCATAGAAACTTGACAAAGAGTGATCGTACTGCCCTTCTCCAGTAAATCGTTTTGATCTAGGCTGCTGTTGTCATCCAGCACAATGGTCCATTTGGGTAGACCATTTTCGCACAGTGAAACTGCCAATGTGCCAAACTGCACACAGGAATCCCAGTCGTAATATTCCACTATTGTACCATTTTTAATAAATACTCCTTGTTTATTGACCTCCAAATGCCAACCTGCTATATTTTTATCTGCCAAAGTCCATTGGCCTTGTATGGCATTGAGCACATAGTAATAGGAAATGCCATTCCCACGATCTCCATAAGTGCTCACATATTGATGTACAGATTGATCAGTTGACTGATAAGTTACGGCACAGACATCATTTGCCAGCCACTGAATCTTAGGATCGCCAGTCACAGTATAGGGAAATTGCTCTCTAGGCTGGGCAAATATCAAAAATCGGTTGCGATATAAAACCGTTTTCCCCGATGATTCCTCCTTGAGTACCAGCAGATCCTCCCCACTTGGAGAAAGGCTTACAATGCTATGTCGAGTGGGCGCCATGCATCCCGCCACGATGTTGCATATCATCAATGCGGCTCCTACCAATCCAACGACGATTTGAACGCCCTTCTTCTTATGAAAAAAGAATGCCAAGCCAGCGCAAATAAATAGAATGATGCATCCATTCACTGCGTAAAAAAACCAATCATAGACGTATTCCAGCTCGAACTGGCTGCCTACAGTGAGATATGCCATTTGGAGTAAGAAGGAAAACAGTGCCAAAACCAAAAATACAACGCTCAATAGGGCAAATGTCTTCTTTCCCCTCTGTTTTAACTGGGTCAAGCTTGCTTGAGGACATTTTCTCTGGAGAAAAGGAATAAAATCCGCGTCTTTCCCTTTCCATCCGTCTTTTTGTAAAAGGAATCCCTGCCTCCCGATCATTAGCACATAGAGGTTTTCTGTCTCCAGTATTCTAGTGATCTGGGAGTACTGCAGCGTGGCTGACATTTGAGGCCGCTTCACTAGAAAGTTCTCGTCTCCAAAATAATAATCCATCCACGGGTTATTTCCATACATGCTACACATATTTTTCCAATTGAAATTTGCTCGCAGAGCATATCCCTTAAAAAATATCAGTAAAAATATTACACTGCATATCGCAAACAGAACCAAATAGAAATCCCATTTACTGCGATAGAGGCTCAGTAGCAAATAGACAAATGTCAGTAGTATCGTAATGACTGCAAAGGAAAATGATGTCCAGCGGATGGGTTTTTGATAGATGCGAAATGTGTGTTTGCTAAATTCCCACGTCATTTCCCTGGTCAACTGGGTGTGGTTTTGAAAGTGCGAGGGGAAGTTTAGAGCCGGATCTTCTTCACATCCCTCTAATATTACGCCCGCCGTTTTTTCTACAGGTCCTGCTGGAGGATTCACATTCAGCTCTCCTTTCACCAATTCATCAATGCTCACACCTAAAATTTCACCAAGTGGCTGTAAAATACTGATATCGGGCATCCCCTGGCCCGTTTCCCATTTAGAGATGGTCTTATTGGTAATATTCAGCGCATCAGCCAATTGCTGTTGCGTCATGTTTTTGTGTTTTCTACATTCTGCAATTAACCTTCCAGTTTTTATGCTATCCATAAAAGCTCCTCCTTTGTTTGGATGCAAGTATATCCGCAAAACACGTGAAAATCAAGCTGCGAAAAGGCGTAATTTAGTCTACGATCCGTAGACTTTAGGATTTTTGGGCCTTTTTGTCGTCCTCGGCTCTGGTCTCCATATCACATGTTCTCCACAGCAATAGGTCCTGCTTTCAATTTTTATTCCGCTCTCAAATGGCACAGATATCACTCATTCAAGCTACTAAAAAACGGCATTCTCCCGTAAGAGACATGCCGACTTTTTTCATATTAATATTTTTTAAGAAAGCATTCACGCAAAAAACACAGTTGCGCAATCTTTTACTATATATGTCGTCACGGTGACCAAGCAGCAAGGCAAAGCTAATCCAATTTTCTCTAAGGTCTTGCTTTGGCTTTTTTGTAGCACTACACAAGCTAATATAGCCTCTACCCTACTTAGACTCGCCAAAAAGATCCTTTGCTTTGCTGGCCATTCTCTGGCCATAGATGGTAAAGACCTCTTGATAGCTCTCTAGGTTCTCCTTCAAAGCTACTGGCCCTAAATGGATGTATGGTTTGCCATAGGAGCCACCGCCGGAAAACACCATCATACCCCTGACCATCAAATGCCCTAAAATGGATTGAATCGCAAGATCTGCTCCGCCATGCAAGTAATCCGCTGTGGCAAATGCTCCCCCAAGCTTACCGGCTAAATTGCAGCCTTTAGATGCCCCATCTAGCCACATTTTCACTTCACCCGCCATACTGGCCAAATAAGTAGGCGTGCCCACAATGACGCATTGGCTCTCCTTTACAAAATCATTTTCACTCTGCTCCAGAGAAAATACTTTAGCCTCTACGCCTTCCACCGATTGTGCACCATCTGCAATGGCCTGGGCCATTTTTTGGGTATTTCCACTTTTACTGAAATAAAGTATTGATATTTTCATATTTCTCTTCTCCATTGTTCACTTAAAACCAATTATTGCATCTCGATTTTGGAGCTCAGATATGACTCATATGTTTCATTTTTCACTCGGCCTTTTGCCTGTATCTTCTTGGTTCCCAAACTAACAACGCTCCATTGTTGCCTCAATATCGCTAGCAACTGGTCTGCTTGGCTTCCCAATCGATAGCCCTTTCATTGTTGCCAGCGATCTTTTAGCAGCTGGCCTGTATTCCACATCAGTTGGTCTCTAATCTGGAGTCCCCCCGATTGTATGCTACCCATTTGCAGCCCCTTGTTCGTTTACCCTATCAGTTAGCCCCTGGTAGGTTAACCCCTGGATTGCTCGAATTCAGACCTCAGTTTATTGCTCCCCAGTTCGTTAACCCCCAGTTCATTGGCCCCAGTTAGTTGGCTCTCGGCTCATCGCTCCCGGCTTGTCAGTGTCGGTCAGTTGGCCCCAGTTAGTTGGCCCCCGTCAGGTAGCCCCCGTTTATTCGGTCTCAGGCTCTTGTGGAGCATCCGGTGTTGGGGTGGGCGTGGGTGTTGCGCTAGGCCCTACCTCATAAACTGCGCCAAATGCCCGGTATTTATCGGTGTAGATTTTTTCGGTCTTTACCACTTCGTTGGTCTCCGGATCGATATAGTGTTTGTATACCTCCACCTCGCGGCCTTCTTTGGCATTGGAGATCTTTTTCCTTGTGCCTGGCTTTAAGCTGGGGTTATCGATCTCTTTCACTGTATCGCTGCTCCAACTGGACACCTGTTTGGAAGAGAAGTCCAAAATATACCCGTGTTCCATCGGCGTACGATAGATCTGCACTGTGATGGATCTCGCATCCTCTGCATCGCATTTTACTGCAATATAGATGGGTTCTTCTGTGTTATTCTTAATGATAAACTCCGGACCACCCCAGGAAATCGTGGCATCCAGTCCCTTTTCCACATAACTCAATGGCCAAGAGTGGTGAGAACGCTCTACCACTTCAATGTCTGCCCGCAGCACCGCGTTATACAAGGTGCTGGAAACCTGGCAAATGCCTCCGCCGTATTCTTCAGTATCTTCGCCACCGGAAATCGCGCCTGCCAATTTCCAGCCATTTGCCTCTGTTCTCTGACCTGCTTCTTCATTGATAGACCAGGTCTCCCCAGGCATTACCTTGACCCCGTTGATAATGCTTCCCATCTTCCAGATGTTATACCTTCGGCCACTGCTGGAGCTCTTAAACTCCGTAGTAAACTCTCCTACCAATTGAATTTGCTTTAACTCATCTAAAGAGACTTCCGGATCCGTTTTCACGGTGTTAACGCTAACTTCCTCTTCTAGCCGCCCTTCGATGGCATTAGAAATGGATGCCGCTAAGGATCCAATTTCCACGCCTTTTCCCTGGACGCCGTCCTTATACTGCATATTATAGCTGACGGTCAAGTCTTCTTCGCTTGAAATTTTGTTAAAGACGATTTCGGCATCTTGGGCTGCTACAATCACATCTCGAAGTTGGGTAGTTAAAGACGCCTTGATCGTATCTAGATTTGTATGGTATTTCAAATCGAAGTTTACGCCCTCGTTTTTCGCTTTCTTAATAGCGCTGTTGCGAGTAGTAAAATCCCCTTCTCGCCCGTAAAGTAGCGCCTCTTGAAGTACCTCTTCTGCATCCAGCTCTAGCCCCACTTCTTTAGCGGTAAGCGTCTTAGAGATGCCGTCAATTTTATAGGTAAAACGATAGGAACCCAAGATTTCATCCATCTTTGCCTCAATGGCCTCTTTGGCCTCATCGTGTGTCATACCAGAGACGTCAATATTTTCAATCGATACACCCTCAAAATATGTGCCGCTATCGATTAGTTGATCCAGATCCACTGGCTCTGCAGCAAATAGCCCATTTTGCCCAAAAAACATATATGCAAATACGCCAAGTGCAGCAATCAGTACAATTAGTATAACGATCAATGTAATTTTTAATTTTTGGTTTTTGGTTTTAACTTCGCTCATCTTCTACCTCATAGTGTTTTTGCAGTGTTGCTTCCATTTGTGGGAATTTGCCTTCATTTGCGCACTCTATGCTGAGCATTTGCACGATAACATAGCACATACAGGCTATCGTTTAAGTAGACATTTTCCACCGAGACACCCTTACGTACTAGCACATCGATGGGCGCAAAATTCCAAATGGCATTGACACCATGGGATACCAGGTTATCCGCCACCTGTTGAGCGACTTCTTTTGGCGTACAAATAATGCCAATATCTATCTTATGTTCCGCAGTAAAGTTATCTAACTCATCCATATGGTACACCATGCTATCTCCGATTGTGTGCCCTATCAATTCAGGGTCTACATCGAACATGGCAATTAGCTGAAATCCCTTTTCCTGAAATTTTGTGTATTTGACCAGCGCCTGGCCGATATTTCCCGCTCCAATCACAATTGCATTATATACTCGATTAAGCCCTAAAATCGAGGCAATTGCGCTTTTTAAAGTAGAAACGCTATAGCCATATCCCTGCTGCCCGAATCCGCCAAAGCAATTTAAATCACGTCTTATTTGAGATGCATTAAAGCCTGTATCCTTGCTCATTTGGGCAGAGGAAATCCTCTGTTCCCCTTTTGCCTCTAATTCGCCCAAATATCGGTAGTATTTTGGCAGTCTGCGAATTACAGCCTCAGGTATCCTTTCCTGTTTGGTCTTCTTCATGAACATATTTCTCCCCTTTGGTCACCACATAATGTTATTATAACAAAATCTGTATATGATGTACAACATCATTCGGCAAAATTCTCATTTTTTTCATACTTCTCATTTTCATTTCTCCCATATATAGTCTTATTTTTGACTATATATTATATTTATAAACGTTTTTTACATGATATACACTTTATGTATCTGATTTGTAAATCTTTTACATAGAATTTTCACTATTTCTGCCATTTGAATTCTCTACATCATATTCCTTTTTAGAAAATGCCCCAAAAAAGTACAAGCAAAAACCGCTCATTTAGGGCGGTTTTGCTCACAATATGTATTTTTCGTATGATTATGGGTATATAGCTATGCCTAAAGGGGCGCAATAGGCAAAGTTACCATTAAAAAAAGCTTTTCTTCCCATCGGAAAGAAAAGCTTTATCAGCTAACATAGCTCTTTCCTTTCCAAAACGTGGAGGCACAAACGTTTCCCTCTGTACCCTATCGGTCTAGCAGCATAGAATGAACTCCCTTAGCATCTCTAGACTCGGAGAGAATTAATATTAATTACTATAATGATTTTACCACAGAATGTACTTTTTGTAAATAAGTAATCTCAATTTTTATTCTGTTTTTGCGTCATTTTGCTCTTGTTGTTCACTGGCAGACTGTTCTGCTGAAGGCTGTTCTGTATTCTCCCCTTCTTGGGTTTGGGCCTGCTTTTTGGGAAGTTCCTCTAATTTTGCGCCGCATTTTCTGCAAAACACATCGTTTTCTGTAGCAGGTGTATTGCAGTTGCTGCAAAGTCGGATGCCCTTCACTGTATAAATTTCTTTGTTGAGTCTTTCAATTTCCGCTTGATTCTGTGCAATTTTATCACAGTACTGAGCCAAATCGCCCAGCTCCTCTTTATTTTCATACTTTTTTAGAACCGCTTCTACAATGAGCTTTTTTTGCTCTGTAATATCCCGATTCAGATCGCCCATTTCCTTCCTCAGCTTGGAAACTTCCGAAGCCTCTTCCACTTTGTCGTTCACCTTGCTGACAGCATTTTTGGTCCCTGATTTAATTTTATCAAAAAATCCAGGCATTTTGTTATCCTCCTTTTTTAAGAATTCCTCTTGAATAAACTTCACTACGCCATCGTCGTCATTACTCTCTATCACCAGATCCGCTTTTTGTTTCAGTGGTTCTACTGCATTTTTTACGGCAATTTTCCGGTCAGCGGCCAGATACAGGGAAAGGTCGTTATAATTATCGCCAAAGGCGGTGATCTTTGGATTTTTGAGTGTGGTCATCTTCACCAGCGTGGCCACAGCGTGCTCTTTAGACGCCAATTTATGGTGCAAGGTGATCCAAAACCAGCCTCTATCGTATACATTTTCCACCACATGGGCTACCACTTCTCCATGATACCGCTGGCTCACCATCTGCTCGATCTGTTTGACTTTCTCCGGTCTTTCAATGACGGTAAAATTGAGTATCGTCTCATCCAAGACCATATCCACATTTTCCAGTGGGCGCAGCCGCTTGTCGTTTTGCCTGTCGTTAAAGTGCCACCGCATCCCTGCATTCATCTCTCTTGGGTGATAGAGTTTATTTTCCACTCCGTCAAATGAAGAAATAAACGGTTCATTTCCCAGAGCGACAAGTTGCTCATAAATATCCTTTTTGAGCTCTCTGGGCTGCAAGTCAAAAATAGTGATATACTGCCCCGTTTGTAGATTCGCCAAAAAAGTGCCATTTCCTCCTATGACCGGTAGAGAAATTTGCAAACCCTTGAGTTTTTCTCTCATAGAGTTGATGCTTCTGGCACTGGCCACAGTGAAGTTCAGCCCTTCCTTTAACATTTGGTTGAGCGATTCTCTGGCAAATGCCGTCAGTTCTCCTGCCGAACAGAGCAGCGTGCCGTCGATATCTGAAATATATAAATCCTGCTGCCGTTTCATTTGGTCACCTTAATTTTCCCTCTGTATCGTTTCGCTTTTCACGATGATTCGCGTTGCAACTTGCACAATCATTCTTCTATCAATATTTTTCCTATCACAAAAGGGTTTATCTACAGTTTCGATGCTTTTCATCTCTCCTGCGGAGATTCACAAGTGTATTCTATCCATATTTCTCACCGAGCTTTTTTATTCTATTTTTTATGATACCATTTTGCCCGGGTTTTGGCAATGGACTCTCTTCCATTTCCTCTGTCTTTTTTGCCGACAATTCCCCTGGATTTTTTACTTCTATCTATAAGAAAATGCCCCGCTGTTTCTCCCTTTGGCTTAAAAAGGAAGTTTAAGAGCAGAGGAGATCGGCGCATCGCCAGTAAACTATTGGTATAAAATGGACCTGAAAGCACGAATATAAAAAGCGCCAAGCCATTTTGACTTGACGCTTCCGTTTCTCATGCCATTTTACTGTCCCATTCCCTTTCACACCAAATTCTTTAAAACGGATTGCATGGGAATGAAAAACCAGATTAGGCCCGCCTCATAACACGTGGCCCGCCTCATAACACGTGG
>CAJJPW010000088.1 GCA_905193725.1 uncultured Eubacteriales bacterium | reverse complement strand
GTTTCACCTCTGTCATGATCGACGGTTCTCACCTTCCCTTTGCGGAAAACATCGCCGTTACCAAGAAAGTCGTGGAATACGCTCACGATAGAGGTGTAGTAGTAGAGGGTGAGCTAGGCCAACTGGCAGGTATCGAAGATGAAGTCAACGTAAGTGCAGAAGACGCCAGCTACACCCGTCCTGAAGAAGTAGAGGAATTCGTCTCCAAAACAGGCGTAGATTCCCTGGCAATCGCCATTGGCACCAGCCACGGCGCATTCAAATTCAAGGGCGAACCCAAACTGAGATTTGACATCTTAGAGAGAATCACTCAAATTCTCCCCGAGTTCCCCATCGTGCTCCACGGTGCTTCTTCTGTCATCCCTGAATATGTAGAAATGATTAACAAGTACGGTGGCAACATGCCTGGCGCACAGGGCGTTCCGGAAAATCTGCTCCGTCAAGCTGCTAAGAGCGCTGTATGTAAGATCAACATCGACTCCGACCTGCGTCTTGCTATGACTGCAACCATTCGCAAGTATCTGGCGGAAAACCCATCTCACTTCGACCCAAGACAGTATCTTGCACCTGCAAGAGACGCCATTAAAGAGATGGTAAAACACAAGATTCTTGAAGTATTGGGTTGCGATGGTGCAGCATCCAAATAATTCAAAATGCAATAAAAATCACCTTTCGCCATGGATTTTTCTCTTTTCCAGGCGGCAGGTGATTTTTTTATAGGCAACTTTTTGAAACGCCATCCAGTCTTGGTTTATGTCCGCTCTTCTATCTGTCAAAAATTAAATATATAAAACCCTCTCATTGAATATACTCGAATTACTACAACAGCCGTCATATCAATGCAAATGAAAAGGGCTTGCCATCTGCTCTACACAGACTATAAGCCCTTTTTATTGCTTGAACAATATTGTTTTATCTGTTTTGTCTAACTTTTTAGGGGCAGTTGACTGGGTCAGCTTCTTGTTTTCTCCTCTTTGCAGAAAATCTCGTTAATTTTCGATCTCCTCTTTGACATTGATCGGGCTGGACTGCTGGGTATCGTAGTTATACGTCTTCATGGTATTCACATATTGGAATTCCGAATTGGTCATGGTAGGAGTAGTATCCCCTTCATACTCCTTCCCTTCTACATAGATCCCCACGCCTTTTACACTGTCAAACTGCATAGAGGTGAGCACGATGCACTTCATCAGCTCCTTTTCCTTTTCAGGGTTACCAGAGATCTCATTAAACTCCTTGGAGAAGTTCAGATTAAGTGTGCCCTCTTCATCTAGTTTTGCCTCTAAGAGTTTGGTCCCCTCGGGAAAATAAGTGGTGAGGGAAATCCTGTCTTTAGGGCCGTTTACCAGCTCCTGAGCGGCCATAGCTGCATCTGCCTCGCCGTTCACATACCGAGTTACTGGTACGGTAAGCCCTGTGGAGGCGTTGATAAAGTAGAGATTCATCTTGGAGGCGTTTGAGATGTCGATATCCGACGTTACAGGCTCTACGTTGATATCAAAGGTGCTAAAAGGCTGGGAAATATCCAGACCGTTGGGCAGTGCATCTGACTTTCCATTGACTTGGATCTGCACTTTGTCGATGGTGTCAAACTCCGTCAAAGTGTTGACCACTCCCGCCACCAGGTTGGCCTCGTCTAGAGCGGACACCGTCTCTATGCTGTCCGTCTGGATGTTAAGAGTCGCCAATTTATCCTCCCCAATATTGAGAGACACTTTGCTATCTGCAGGCAACAGCTGCTTTAAGCCCATCTCCTCTAGGATGATGCTGGAATCCTCATTTTGAATTAACTCGCCCACCACTTTTTTGCCAATGCCCTCTTCCCAGGCCACCTGCTTCATCACTGGCACCAAGTATCCACTGGCGTCTTCATAATAGAGGATGGACTTTCTCTGCCCCTCTTCTTCCGCTACTGTGGGGATTTCCTCCTCCCCTGTATTCTCCACTTCGCTCTCTGTATCACTACATCCTACCAGGCAGACTGCCACCAAACATACACACAGCATGATCCACCAGATTCTCTTTTTCATAGCGCTGTCACCCCCATATACCTATATATCAGTTATATGAGGGGAGGTTTCCCTTTATACCACCATTTTTTGCATTTCTCAGCCCTTTTCCCTTTTGCGCGATTCGTGTATAATGGGATATAAACTTTAAATTTTTTGGAGGGACATGCATGACACTGGACGGAATCACCATCCATCAAATTGTATGGGAACTAGACGCCGCGCTTTCCGGCGCTAAAATAGAAAAAATCCATCAGCCCCAAAAAGACGAGCTTTTTTTTGTGCTGCACACACAAAGCGGGAAGCAAAACCTTGTGCTCTCCTCTCACGCACAGGATTGCCGCACTCATCTCACCTCCGTCAAAAAGGATAATCCCAAATACCCCCCGATGTTTTGCATGTATCTGCGCAAACACATCGGTGGCGCTACCATCACCCGGGTGTACCAAAAGGGCTTGGAGCGCATTGTGTACTTTGACATCCTGTCCCGGGATGAAATGGGGTATGACCGGCCACTCACTTTAGTGCTAGAGATCATGGGCAAGCACTCCAATATGATCCTAATCGATGAAGAGGGGCAGATTTTAGAGAGCATCCGCCACGTCTCCTTTGACGTGAGCAGGGTTCGCCAGGTGCTCCCGGGCCTTCGCTACATTGCGCCCCCTTCTGACAAATACAACCCGCTGGAGCTATCCTCCGTCTCTCTCACCGAGGTGCTGATGGGACAGGAGGATCCTAAAAGCCGCATGGTCCGCACCCTAGAGGGATTTTCCACCTTGGCTGCACAGGAGGTGGCATTTCGTCAATTTGGTGACAGCAGCCCCAGCACATTAGACGAAAAAAGTGCCCGACTATTGGCGGCCAGCGTCCAGGCGTTTTTAGCGGACGTGTCCAAAGGGCCGGCACAGCTCATTGAGAGCCCGGACGGCAAGCCCAAGGTTGTCATCCCCTACCCCTACCAGATGTATCATGGCAGCGGTGGCAAGAGTTTTCCCAGCGTGTGCACTGCACTGGATTACGCCTACCAGCGCAAATGGGAGCTGGAGGTATTTGGCGGCAAGCGGCTAGAGCTAGAGCGGCTGGTGCGCAAACACATCGCCAAACTCTCTAAAAAATTAAATAGCCAGCTGCTCACTTTAAAAGATGCCCAAAAGGCGGAGAAATACAAGCTCTATGGGGATTTGATCACCGCCAGCCTCTATCAGATCAAGCGGGGAGACAGAGAGCTTTCCACCATCAACTACTACACAGGAGAGCCCATCACCATTCCGCTGGATCCTACTCTGCCCCCCTCTGCCAACGCCCAAAAGAGCTACAAGCGGTATGCCAAGCTGAAAAACGCCTGTGAGATCACCGGTAAGCTGGCAGAACAGACCAAGGCCGAGCTGGACTTTCTCATGAGTGTTGAGCACTCCCTTTCCCTGGCCGAGACGCTGGAGGATTTGTCTGAAATTCGTGAGGAGCTGATTCGCCAGAAGTACATCTCTCAAAAACCGGGGACCAAAAGGCCCAAGCGGGACGACAGTCAGCTCTCCCAACCGGGGCAATTTCGCTCAGACAGTGGGTTTCTCATTTTGCAGGGCAAGAACAACCGGCAAAACGACATGCTCACCCTGCGCCTGGCAGACAAGGAGGACATCTGGCTCCACGCCAAGGACATTCCCGGCTCTCATATCATCATCCGCACCGAGGGAAAGACGGTAGACGCCCTGACCCTCACACAGGCGGGCATTTTAGCTGCCACCTTTTCCAAGGCCAAACAGGGCAGCAAAGTCCCGGTGGATTACACACAGGTGAAGTACGTGAAAAAGCCCTCAGGGGCAAAGCCGGGCATGGTGATCTTCACGGACAACAACACCATGGTGGTGGACCCAGATACCAGCCTTGCGCAAAGGCTACACATCCACGGTGAGTAAACAGCCTTTTTGTATAGAGTTCTTATAAAAAGACGGACGTATGTACTCATAAAAAACTTCTTTAGATATGCAACAGACGGTTGTGCCCTATTTTGCACAGCCGTCTGCAGTTATTTGCTCTACGAAACAGTTTTACGCTCCTCCCCATCAATCTATGGTTTTTCCTACCTTGCCGCCTAGCTCACATTTCTAAGGTGGGGTGCGGGTTTCTTATCCATTTTTTTCTGCCTAAAGCCTATCCATCGCCTAGGAGGGGTTTACAGGAAGGGAATCTCTACGTTTTTTACGCACGTCCCAAATCCGTTGGCATCTTGCCTACTGGCTATTTCGCTTGCACATGTTTTGAGATCATTTGCCCATCTTCTGCGCGCTGGGATTTTGCGCTTATTTGCACTGCCATGTTTTTTTGCCAAAAGTTCCAGCATCAGCTTATTTTTTATGCACCACTTCGCTCCAGTAGCCGTCTGGGTCGGAGACGAAATACACCCCCATGGCCGCATTCTCAAAGCACACGCACCCCATGGCACGGTGATGGGCCAACGCTCCTTCAAAGTCGTCTGTCTCAAAGGCCAGGTGGATCTCGTTATCCCCCAAATTGTACGGCTCTTTTCTGTCCCGAAGCCAAGTGAGCTCCAGCTTATGGCTTCCCCCAGGGCAGGCCATAAATACCAAGGTAAAGCTGCCATCCTGTGCCTGTTTTCTAGAAACCTCTTCCATTCCAAAGGCCTCTTGATAAAATGCCAGGGATTTTTCCAAATCCAACACGTTTAGGTTATTGTGAACCATCTGAAACTTCATTGCCATTCCCCTTTTCTCATCGAATATACCTTTTATTATATCCAAAACAGGCTATCTCGCCAAGGGGCTCCTCCTCGGTTGCAGACTTATTTTCTGAGAGGTATAATAGGCAATGGAAGTCGCCGCCATTTAAGCTGCGATATCTCATCACTTTTGGAGGTTTCTATGGATATCATCGATGCGCATCTTCACTTTGCGCCAGAAGAGGAGTATTTTTCACATATTGCCCAGCAGGCAGGGCACCAAAACACTGCTGCCCACTTGCAGGAGGCGTTTTATCAATATGGAATCATCAAAGGAGTGGTGATGGGCAACAGGGATCTCTCTCTCGACAGCCACAAGTACCCTGCATTTCTCCAGTATTGCATCGGCATCGATGCCAAAGTGCTGCTTCCCAGCCAACTGGAGCAGATTGAGCAGCATCTAAAGCGGCGGGAATGCGTGGGCATCAAGCTATATCCTGGGTATCAGCCGGTATACGTCTCCGACCCTATGTACGAGCCGGTATATGAGCTGGCGGCCCAGTATCAAAAACCGGTGGCCATTCACATGGGACTCACCGCCAGCGCCAACGCCCAGCTCAAATTCAGCCATCCCCTCACTTTGGATGAGGTGGCAGTGGCCCATCCTGACGTGAACTTTATCATGTGCCACTTTGGCAACCCCTGGCTGATGGATGCGGCAGCAGTGATCTCCAAAAACCAAAACGTGTATACCGATCTCTCCGGACTATTGGAAGGCCAGATCGACTTGGATCAGCTGTTTGCCCAACAGAGTGGGTACATCGCCACTCTTAAAACTTGGCTTCAGTTTATCGGCGATTACGATAAAGTGCTATTTGGCACTGATTGGCCGCTGGTCAATTTGGGCCAATATATCGAATTCATCGCCCGCATTATTCCAGAGAGACATCACAATCAGGTATTCTGTGGCAACGCCGCAAGAGTGTACCATCTGAGCGGGTTGATTTGATAGGAAAAATCACCATCCACTTTGGATTAAGGGGATATTTTGGGAGGAAGAAAGTATGAAACTTTACATCGTCAGGCACGGACAAACTATATGGAATAAAGAGCGTAGAATCCAAGGAGATTCGGATATTATGCTCACCGAGCGGGGCCGGTGGATGGCCGCCCAGACCGCCCAAGGGCTTCAAGGGGTGCGCTTTGACGCCATCTACTCCAGCCCACTGAGCCGCTCTTATGACACTGCCGGCATCATACGTGGAAATCGAGATCTGTCCGTTGTCAAGGACAGTCGTCTCCGGGAGATGGGCTTCGGCGTCATAGAGGGCAAGTCCTTTGACGACCCTGAGAGCGGCGCCACTCAGTTTTTCGACGTGTTTTACCACGATCCCCTCGCCTATCAGCCTCCAGAGGGGGGAGAGACGTTCTCTTCCCTATGTCAGCGGGCGGATGATTTTATCGCAGACATGGTGGCCAAATATACAGGCGATGAGCACGTGCTCATCGTGGCACACCAGGCCCTAAACAAGGCGCTGCTGCGCTGCATCAAAGGTCTTCCCCTAGAAAAATTTTGGGAAGGTGAGTTCTTGCGCTTCTGCTCGCTATGTGTGGCGGAATACAAAAACGGAGCATTCGAAATGCTCCAGGAAGATACGGTCTTTTATTGATGCCTGCCCAATCAGCAGGCTTTTTTTGTGTCGATTTTCGGCGCATCTAGAGGATGGATGGCAATGAACCCGTTCCCCTTTGTGCCACTCTTCTCTGCTTTCCAGCTGATTTTGCAACCATGGTGAGCATTCGCAAGTTGGCCTGCATTGTTTCTCCATCCGTTATTTCCCCTTGGCTCGCCCTTAAGGTGCCACCTGTGCATGGACCTTTGGGTCGGGTTTCTAACCCCCAGCTCTTCTCATCGGACGCCGAATACCCAGTACCGCATGAGGGCCAGCGTCTCCCTCATATAGAAGTTGGGGGCCATCCAAGCTGGCGAGGGCGCCGCTAAGCCGCTGGCAGAAATCCCCGCCTCCTGTGCTGCCAGGCCTGCCCGATACACATGGAAGTCGCTGGTTACGTAAACATAGCTGCCCTCTTCTCCAAACAGAGGTTCCAACAGCGCTTTGGAGTACACAAAGTTCTCGTAGGTGCTGGTAGCCTGATCTTCCTGGACGATTTTAGATGGCTCCATTCCCTCAGAGATCAAGTACTCTGCCATTGCTTTGGCCTCAGTAGTGGGCTCGTCTGCTCCTTGGCCGCCAGAGACCACTACTAGCGTCTTCGGGTTTTGCTCACAGTACGCCAGCGCCGTATCCAGCCTATTTTGGAGGGACTGGGAGATGTGCCCTTGGCTCACGCCGCCCCCCAGCACGATCACTGCGTCTGCGCCCTTTGGCGGCTGGTTTTGCGCCGCGTGGATCATCAGGCCGCTGCATATCCCCACCATGAGAATGAATAATGCATATCCACAGATAAAAATCCATTTGACTAGCTTGCCCCACTTGGTTCGAAGCCAGGGGTGAATTTTCTCGTACCACACCCCATAAGCCGCCAGGGGAATGCCCAAAATTGCTGGCAGAATCACGCCCATATTCCAACCGGAAACCCGTCTTACCAGAAAGGTATCTAAAATCAGCAAAAAACCGATGAGGATCAGGGCCGCTCGACCTTTTCCCATTCCCTGCGTCTCTTTTTGCGCCATTTGCTCTCCCATGGTTTTCCTCCCGCTCTCTTTTCCAGTGCCCTGATTGGGCGTTTTTGACTTAGTCTTTATATTGTACCATAGGCAGACCGTATATTCCACGGCAATCTGGTATCTCCTGCGGAATTTCCATTTACCAAACCCTTTTCATCTCCCAGCACATGGGCTAAAATAGGGGTAGAACGTTTTTGCCCTTTGGGGCGGAAAAGAGGCATAGGATGCAGCAACAAAACATGTTTCATTCAGATACACAAAATGCACCTCTGGCCAGCCGTCTGCGACCGGAGACGCTGGAGGAGTTTGTGGGGCAGCGCCATTTGCTCGGCAAGGGCAAGGTACTGCGGCAGCTGATTGAAGAAGACCGCGTGTCTTCCATGATTTTCTGGGGGCCTCCTGGTGTGGGTAAGACCACGCTGGCGCGGATTATCGCCCACTCCACACACGCAAACTTCATCGACTTCAGCGCCGTAACCAGCGGCATTCGGGAAATCAGGCAAGTGATGCAGCAGGCGGAAAAGGATCGGTTTGCCGGTGAGAAGACTATTTTGTTCGTGGACGAGATTCACCGCTTCAACAAGGCGCAACAGGACGCCTTCCTCCCCTTTGTGGAAAAGGGCAGCATCATCCTCATCGGCGCCACCACCGAGAACCCTTCCTTTGAGGTGAACTCGGCGCTGCTCTCCCGCTGCAAGGTGTTTGTGCTCCACGCCCTCTCCACCGAGGAATTGGTGGCGCTGCTGGAGCGGGCGCTGAAAAGCCCCAAGGGATTTGGAGAGCTCAAGGTGGAGATCTCTCCCCAGCTGCTGAGCCATATTGCCAGCTTTGCAAACGGAGATGGCAGAGTGGCCCTCAACACTTTGGAGATGGTGGTGCTAAACGCCGAGCAAAAGGAGGGTGTGATACAGATTACACCGGAAATTTTGCAGCAGTGCATCAGCAAAAAGTCGCTGCTCTA
>CAJJPW010000087.1 GCA_905193725.1 uncultured Eubacteriales bacterium | reverse complement strand
GACCTTAAAGCACGGCCAGACGGCTGTGTTTGAAGACCTGCCAGTGGGCGTGACCTATACGATCACCGAAACACCCGTGCCGGGGTATGCAGTTACCAGCAGCGGGCACCGGGGCAACATCACGGTGGAAGGAAACATGGCATCCTTTACCAACACCTATACGCCGCAGCCGGAGCAGATGGGCGATCTTGCCATTGCCAAAGAAGTGAAAAACGCGGACGGCTCAGAGCTGACAGAGGAGCAAAAACAGCAGGCGTTCACCTTTACGGTGGTGTTCTCGGATGGGGGAACATACACCTACCGCATCGATGGGGGCGAACCCCAGGAACTGAAAAGCGGCGGGACGCTGACCTTAAAGCACGGCCAGACCGCCGTGTTTGAAGACCTGACCGCCGGCGTGACCTATACCGTGACCGAAACAGGAGAGGAAGGATATGAAGCGCCTGTTTTGAGCTATGAGGGAGCCGTCATCGACGGAGAGACGATTTTGCTCCCCTTTGTGAACGTGCATCAGCCGCCGGAGGAACCGGGCAATCTGGAGATTGCCAAAGAGGTGGTAAACGCCGATGGCTCAGAGCTGACCGAAGAGCAGAAGGAGCAGGAGTTCACCTTTACCGTGGTCTTCTCGGACGGGGGAACGTACACCTACCGCATCGACGGGGGCGAGCCGCAGGAGCTAGCCAGCGGCGGGACGCTGACCTTAAAGCATGGGCAGACCGCCGTGTTTGAGGACCTGCCGGCCGGCGTAACTTATACGGTAACCGAGACGGAGCACGGGGAGTACCTGCCCGAGTGGGATGAAGTGAGCGGCGTGATCGTCGGCGGAGAAACCGCATCGGCGCTGTTCCGCAACCATCTGCCGGAGGACGAAGAAACGGCGAAGATCGTGGTGACCAAACAGCTGGCAGGCGAGTACCCGGCGGAGGAGGAAGACAAAGAGTTCCACTTCACCATCATCATCAATGGGGAAGAACAGGAATTTACCCTAAAACCGGGGGAGAGCATGGAATTTGAAGTGCCGCCGGGCACGGAGTATGAAATCCGCGAGGACGATTATTCCGGGGACGGCTACTTCCAGACCATAGAAAACGGCTCTGGCGTGATCATCACAGGGGTGGTAGAGTCGGTGGTGACCAACACCTATGTAGCTCCGCCGGAGATCGAAATACCGGGGGAAAAGACCTGGGAGCTGGGCGGATACGACGAAAGCGTTCTGCCAGAATCCATCCTTGTGCAGCTAAAACAGGGAGACCTGGTGGTGGAGGAAGCGGTGGTAACGCCGGATGAAAACGGCCAGTGGCACTACACTTTTACCGCGCCCAAGTACGATGCAGATGGGAAGGAGATCGAATACACCATAGAGGAAGTCCCCATTGAGGGTTTCCTGCCCAGCTACGACGGATTTGACATTCTAAACACTTATATCCCGCCCATAGAGATGGACCCGCCTATCGTTGAAAAAGTAGTCCAGGGCGAAAATGCGCCGGATACGGAATTTTCCTTCCTGCTGCGGGGCGAGGAAGGCGCGCCCATGCCGGAGGGCAGCGATGGGAACACCAAAGTGGTCACCATTACAGGCAGCGGCGAGGTAGAACTGGGAAAAATCTGCTTCACAAAACCGGGAGAGTACATCTACACCATCTCCGAGTTGAACACCGGCGAGGAGGGCTGGGCGTATGATAACGCCATCTACACCCTTACGGTGACGGTGACAGAACAAGATGGGGAACTGCACGCATCGTATGATCTGACAAAAGAAGGAGAAGCGATGGATACCGCTCTATTTACCAACCGATACGAACCAGAGATTTCTGAAAAGGTAGAGATCGGCGGGACCAAGACGTGGAACCACGGAAGCAACCCGGAGGAGAACTGGCCGGAGTCCATCATCGTATATGTTTATGCAGATGGGGAACTGGTGGCACAGCGGCAGGTAACGGCGGGAGATAACTGGCAGTACCACTTTGAAGGTCTGCCCCGCTATGGAGAAGACGGACACGAGATCGTCTATACTATCAGAGAAGAGCCGGTGCCGGGATATGTTACCGTGATTACAGGCTATGATATTGCAAACAACTATACGGGCACGCCTCCCAAGCCCACGCCGGAGCCTGGGGAAACGCCCACACCTCCAGCGCCTAGCGAAGCGCCAGACGAGCCAGGAGATGCCGCCCAAACCGGGGATCCTGGACAGCCCATCCTATGGTTTGTGCTGGGAGGAGCCAGCCTAGTGGGCATTTTGGTGTTGTTGCTGCTCAAACGAGAGTTGGGGCGCTATAGGGGCAAACACGAACGATAGTGCTATTAAAAAAGGCATGGAAAAAAGACCAGTTTGGCGGATTTGCCCAGCTGGTCTTTTCTCTTGCTTTTGCCGCTTGCCTCTTAAAACTGAACGGTGCGCGGAGGCTCCGTAAAAGAGCAAAAGGTTGCGCTGACATTTTGGAGGGAAAATATCTGGGTGTTGCCATCCCCAGGTTGATACATCGCCTGTAGAGAGGGATAGGCATCTAGCATATGCTTTTGTGCCTCTATGCGGGGGTCCTCCACAGCCGTGGCAACAACCCGCAGCCAATGCTCTCCATCACAGGCGCAGATCTCAATTTTAGGATTTTGTAGCATCTGCCGGGAGACTTCTTTGGATTTGCCGGTCTGTATGGTGAGTCTGCCCTCAAAGATGTCAATGGTGCCAAAGGGGCGCACTCTGGGCTGATCTCCGTCTATGGTAGCCAGATAATACGTATCACATTTTTTTAAAAATTCATATACTTCTTGCATGAAAAAACCTCCTACATTCAAATAAGTACTTTATGCGTATGATACCATAGTGCCAAACAATGAGGAAAAAAATTCCTAGAGGGGTTAGTAAAGTGCTCACAGCGCAAAGGGCAAAAGCATATATTGACTTTTAGCGCTAAGTGTGCTATCCTAGACAAAACTAAATCATGGATTGCCGCCGGGTAACGTCTCAATTCATTCCGTTAGGCCTTAGAAGGAGTGATGCGTGAGGCGTTTTATTATGGCCAAAAAAGGGAAGGAAAGCTATGTTTCGAGAGATGAGAAGAAAAAATCAGGCGCTGACCAAAGAGGAGTGCCAAGCTATTTTGCAGCAGGGCAGCAGTGGCGTATTGGCTTTGGTGGGAGATGAGGGTTACCCCTATGCTGTACCGATGAGCTACGTTTCTGATGAGAGGAGCATCTGGTTTCACTGTGCAAAATCCGGCTATAAGCTAGATGCCATTACGCAAAACGGCAAAGCCAGCTTTTGCGTCATAGAGGAAGACCAAGTGGTGCCTCGGGAATATACCACGTATTTCAGAAGCGTTATCGTATTTGGCCAAATGCGCATTTTGCAAGACGAAGGGGAAAAGAGACGAGCCATTGAAAAATTGGCGAGTAAATATGCCCCTAGTGATAGTGAGGCAGAGCGACAGAGAGCCATTCAAAAGGAGTATCCTGCCCTGTGTGTGCTGGAGCTCACCATTCAGCACATTAGCGGCAAAGAGGCGATTGAGCTGGCGAGGAGAAAAAAGGCGATCCAGTAGACTTTTATACAGAGTGGGATTTACAATGGGTAAATGAAATCCGACAAATTGGAATTCGCGATATGCGGTATCAAAGAAATTCAGAGATAGGGAGGTTTCACATTTTGGAACAAACCAGTTGCTTTAAGACTTTTGTAAAATACGCGTCGTTAAATGTGCTGGGGATGATCGCGCTATCTTGCTATATTTTGGCAGATACGTTTTTTGTCTCCAAAGCACTGGGAGCCAACGGCTTAACTGCTCTCAATTTGGCCATTCCCATATATAGCTTTATCCACGGCAGTGGCCTGATGATCGGCATGGGAGGGGGGGCAAAGGACTCCATTTTGAAGAGCCAAAGCGATAAAAGGTCGGCAAACCAGGTGTTTACCAACGCAGCGGCGCTCACCTTGTCCATCGCGGCTATTTTCTTCCTGTTAGGCATATTTCTCTCCGGGCCCATTGCGCGTCTACTGGGGGCGGATGATACGGTCTATCAAATGAGCGATACCTATTTGAAAGTAATTTTGCTCTTTGCGCCTATGTTTATGCTCAACAACTTGCTTTTGTGCTTTGTGAGAAATGACGGTGCGCCCCAGCTCTCTATGGCGGCCATGATAGTGGGCAGCCTTTCCAATGTGGTGCTAGACTACGTGTTCATGTTTCCACTGGGCATGGGGATTTTTGGCGCGGCTTTTGCCACAGGGCTGGCGCCTGTGATCAGCATTCTCGTCCTTTCGCCCTATTTCTTAAAGAAGAAAAATCAGTTTCATTTGGGTAAATACCAGATCACCAAAAAACTGTCCCTTGGCATTTTTTCCAGCGGTCTGCCCTCTCTCATCACAGAGGTCTCCTCGGGCATTGTGATCATCGTATTTAACGGGATTATATTGAGCTTGCAGGGGAATATCGGCGTTGCGGCATATGGAGTTATTGCAAATTTGTCTCTCGTGGTAATGGCGATCTACACCGGTATCGCCCAGGGGATCCAGCCCATCCTCAGCAGCAATTTTGGGATGGGCAACCTAGCAAATGTGCGTGCCATTTTGCGGTATGCCTTGATTACCATGGCCATTCTCTCCGTATGTATTTACCTATTTGTGTTCTTTGGAGCAGAGCAAATTGCGGCCATCTTCAACAGCGAGCAGAACGCCCTCTTGCAGAGCATCGCCGTAGAAGGCCTTCGGTATTACTTTACCGCTTGCGTTTTCGCCGGGTTTAATATCATCTTAGCCGTCTACTTTACGTCTACGGATTATGCCCGCCCAGCCCACGTAATATCCCTATTGAGGGGATTCATCCTCATTATCCCCATGGCCTTCTTGCTGTCTGCCATAGGGAAAATGGTAGGGGTATGGTGTGCTTTCCCAGCGACAGAACTGCTGGTGAGCGTCATAGGAGCGGCCCTGTTTTTCGCCAGTAAAAAGAAGCGCGAGCAACAGCTGGAAAATCTGCCCCATCTCCAGGAGGCAAAAGCAGGTTAATACATGAACTACACTAAAACTGATACAAAAAGGGAACCCCACGTTTGATGTGGGGTTTTTCTCATATAAAAAATGGAGCGCAACACTAGAGGATGCTGTGGGTTCCATTTGCAGATTCTGTGAATTTTGTTTACGATACAATCTCCATATTGTGGACCAAAACTCCTTTGCTAGCCGGCATATATCTTGATGGAATCTAAATGTCTTTATGCTGGTTGGCATGGGCCTTGATGGTCTCAAAGGTCTCTGTGCTGATCACATGCTCAATGCGACATGCGTCTTCCACTGCCACCTCTGGGCTCACACCCAGGGTAATGAGCCAATCTGAGAGCATGGTGTGCCGTTCATATATCTTTTCTGCAATCTCTCTACCCTTGTCCAATAGGGAGATATATCCATCTGGATCCACTTCGATATATCCGTTTAAGCGCAAATTCTTCATGGCCACACTCACACTGGGTTTGGAAAAAGAAAGTTCGCTTGCAATGTCAATCGAGCGCACTTGGCCTTTGCGTTTTTGTAAAATTAAAATAGTTTCCAGATAGTTTTCAGCCGACTCCTGAATGCGCAAGGTTTTCTCCTCCCATTTTTACCATTTACAGTAGAATCGTTTACTTGTTATTGTATCACACTGGCCTTGACAATATCAAGGGAAAACGCTGCCAGCCTTCTAGATAGGACAAAATTTCCTGGAAGGCTCCTACTGACCTTCACGAAAGCTGCAATATGGGATCAAAGCCCAACTTGACGCTCCTATTACTGGCAGATTATAATGAATTGTACGCTGTTTTAGGCGCCAAACGATATGAAAAAACGCATCGGGGAGGAATCCGTTCATGCATTTCCATAAAAAGCTGATCGTCATGCTACTGTGTCTTTTGCTATTCATTTCGTCTCTGGCGGGGTGCTCGTGCAATCAACCCCAAACTACCCAGGGTGAACAACCTACGGCATCCTTACAACAGAGCCTGGAACCAGAGAAAGTCGTCACCCCCGGGATGTATTCCTTTACCGAGGAAGATATCTCACAGGACGAGAGCACGGGCATCCACTACATCAACAACATCTTGCTGGTGTTTTTTGACGTAGACGCCACACAAGAGCAAAAACAGGCGGTGATTGACGCAGTAGATGGAAAAGTGGCAGGAGAGCTGGAAATGATTGACCAGCTGCAAATACGGGTAAAACAGAGTAGCCTTGCCCAGCTAAAGGAGCTGTGCACACAGGTGGAATCCATGGATGGCGTATTGGCCGCCTCCTATGATATGGCATCCCAATGTGAAGATGGATATATCCCCAACGATCCCTACGATTCCGGCCTGTTCAGCAAAGACGAAGTGAACTGGGAGACGGTGGATTCCTCGGCCAGCAACTGGTGGGCTATGGCCATAGATGCCCCAGGCGCATGGGAATATAAAGATGAGCTTTCCCCTGTGAGCGTGGGCATCGTGGACAGTGGGTTTGACCAAAATCACGAGGATTACTCTATTCAAATACTCAACCCCACTGTGGCAAACGAGGAGGACCACGGCAGCCACGTGGCGGGCATCATCGGTGCCACGATGGATAATGAGGAGGGAATTGCCGGTGTGGCGCCCAATGCCACATTGACTGGGTTTGACTGGGAGCCAGATCAGCTGCAAAATAAAGTAGGTGGCTGGGATACCAATTCCGCTATTCTGGCAGGGCTCAGTCTGTGCGTCCAAAACGGATGCAAGGTGGTGAACTTCTCCATCCAAAAGACTCATAATCTGGTGGACGATAATCAGAAGCTCTCCCAGAGCATGATCGATGCAGAGGGGCGCTTGGCCTCTAGCTATATAGCCTCACTGCTTTTGCGGGGATACGATTTTGTGGTAGTACAGAGCGCGGGCAATGGCGCGCAAAACGGCATTGGTGTGGACTCCAGAAACAACGGCTTTTTCTCCAGCGTGACTTATGATAATTGTGAAACTTTTGAGGGTAAAGTGCCTGTAGAGCAGGTGCTAGGGCGGATTATCAATGTAGGCGCTGCCGATATGCCAGACGCCAATGGGGTTTATATGCTCACAGACTTCTCTAACGGTGGAGAGGGTGTAGACATTGCCGCCCCTGGCAAGGACATCTATAGCAGTGTGAACAACGGGTACGACTACAAAGATGGCACCTCTATGGCTGGTAGCTGGAGCCGCAGCAGTGGTGTGGGGCATCAACGAGGAGCTGGAAGGCATAGAGGTCAAAGAGATCCTATGCGAAAATACCAATCATAATGTGATCAGAAACCCAAGGACGAAAATTTTAGGCACCCAGCCATACCCTCTGTTAAACGTCAAATTGGCAGTAGAGGCGGCAATAGGATACGGCAGCATGGACGATCTGCTGGGGACTACGTATCAAAGCACTACCACAGAGTGTAATCCCCCTTACATTCCCAAGGTGGAGTTTATGGAGGGAAACACATTCAACTTCACGGAAAACCTCTACGAGGGCATGGGCAATTACACCGGCCACTTTACCGTCCAGGGAAATCAGCTGACGCTGGATGTGGAGGACATCAACTTCTCAGGATTTTTAGGAGATGACGTGAAGGTGATTCGCTTTACCATCATGGAGGATGGCACCTTGACGCTGCAAAGCGATCTGTGCTTTTCCAGATCCGGTCAGACCTTTGGGAGGGTCGAAAGGGAATAGCGGGAGCGAGAGAATATAGCAGGTTGGCTCCCCATTGGATTTGAGAAAAAGGAGCGCAGAAATTTGCAACAAAAAACAGGCAGAAGAATCAGGATCATCCTCCCCATTATCATCGTACTCATGGCGCTCACCGGCTGGATTTGGTGGGGCAACGGGGCGTTAGAGAGTACCTACTATGTCGTATCTAGTAGCAGATTGCCGGAGGCATTTGATGGATATACCATCGCCCACGTGTCCGATTTGCACAACACCCAATTTGGCGAAGCGAGCCAAGATTTGATTCAGGCACTTCAAAGTGCCCAGCCAGATATCATCGCCATCACCGGAGATTTGGTGGATTCCAGACATACGGATATCTCTGTAGCGGTACAATTTGCCAGAGAGGCAGCCCAAATCGCCTCAGTCTACTATGTTTCGGGCAACCACGAGGCACGAATAGTGGAATATGCTCAGCTAAAAAAGCAGCTTTTAGAAGCAGGCGTGCAGGTGCTAGAAGACCAAGGCGTGCTGCTGGAGAGAGGTGGCAGTGCACTTTGGCTGATTGGCCTGGACGACCCAGACTTTCATCTGGGGGAGAGTACAGACAGGCGGCTGAAAAAACTGCTGCATCAGGAGTGTTATACGGTATTGCTGTGCCACCGGCCAGAGCTTATAGAAGTCTATGCCCAAAATCATGTGGACCTAGTCCTCAGTGGCCACGCCCATGGCGGCCAGATTCGCCTGCC
>CAJJPW010000086.1 GCA_905193725.1 uncultured Eubacteriales bacterium | reverse complement strand
GGCTTCAAGGACTACGGAAGACGCCCTGACAAGTCTCTACAGACCGAAAAAGAAAATACGGAATAAAAATAGAACAGAGGGAATTCCCTCTGTTTTTTATGCCCAAAAATATAAACGGATATTATGGAAGATAGAGTAGGTGCCATAAAAGGCGCCTTATTTATCATATATATTTGGGAGTTCAAGTGAGTTTTCCACAAGATTTAGGAAACAGAATAGGTAAAAATACCAAATATTTTAAAGTACTATTTGATGACAGCAATACATATATATTAACAAAAGATCAAAGAGGGAGAGTATTGTGTGTATCCTTGGCAACGAGAATTAGAAAAGTATATCCCAAGTTACCTTTATGAGGCGATGTTAAATATACAGTGCGCTCATGCGGTGGAGGAACTGCGAATCAAAGTAGATGCACCCATTCTACTAAAATTGAACAGCAGAGATTATTATTTATCTCCACAAGGAGAGACGCTGCATGAGGACAAGGCCATTGTTTTAGATGTAGGGCGCTTTCACACTCTGCTGGATATGTTAGCCAGTCATTCCCTCTATCGCTTCCAGGAGGACATGGCAAAGGGATTTTTTACTGTGGGACAGGGAATGCGCATTGGCGTAGGTGGAAGTTGTGTGATGGAGGGAAAACAAGTGAAGAAAATGAGCCATATTTCCAGCCTCAATATCCGTTTTCCCAGGCAAATGCTTCATATCAGCAAAAATATTCTGCCCTATTTGGTGGAGGATGGCCAGTGGAAGAACACGCTGATTGTATCTGGGCCCTGTCTAGGCAAAACCACATTACTCAGAGATCTGGTGCGCTGCATATCCAGTGGAGAGGGAGTTGCGCCAAAACGCTGCCTGGTGGTAGATGAGCGTTCGGAAATCTGTGCGGCACAGGAGGGCGTTCCGCAATTTGATGTGGGTATTCGTACGGATCTATTAGATGGTGTGATAAAATCCCAAGGAATCATGATGGGGCTGAGAAGCTTAGCGCCAGAGGTGATTGCCACTGATGAAATAGGCAGAGCAGAGGATTTGGAAGCGGTATACGAGTGCCTGAATTGTGGCGTGAAAATGCTGCTTACAGCCCATGGAGGAGATGAAAAACAGATTATGTCGCGACTGTTTTTTCAGGAGGTTGCCAAAAATCGGGCGATTGAGCGATACGTCTTCCTGTCGGCCGATTTGGGCAAGGGAACAGTGAGCGAAATTCTAGATGAAAACAGAGTTTCTATTTTGGATAAGCCCTTTGTACTAAAGTGAGGAGGAACTCCATGAAAGAAGTGATTTTACTGGCCATCATCATTGGATGCAGCATGATTGCCAAGATTAAGAGCGATGTGATTAAACGACGGTATGAAAATCTTAAGCAGATTTTATTCTTTTTAAATGGCGTGAAGATCGATGTAGAAGTAAAAAATGCCAGCATCATTCAGGTTCTGAAAAATGCCAGAGGATCCATTGGAACATATACCAAAAAAGTTGCCGCCCTCATAGAACAGCGGCCAGAGATGACCATGAACGAGGCTGCAAGAAGAGCGGATGCAGAGGATATTTTATGCCAAAAGCTGTGCCTAAGCGGGGAAGATAAAGCAGAGTTTTTAGAATACCTGCTCTCCCTAACGGTAGCTGATAAAGAGGCAATCGGGCAAAACACTCTCATTTACCGCCAAAGCATGGTTAAAAAAATGGAGTACATGGAGAAGGAAGAGCTTAAAAAGGTAAAAGTGATTCGCAGTATGGGGGTGCTCTGTGGTCTGGTCATTGCTATATTGATCTTTTAAGGGAACGACAAAATAACCGAAGATGGAAGAGGGGACATGGATGAACATAGACTTGGTATTTAAAATTGCTGCCATTGGCATTTTAGTTGCCGTGCTCTACCAATTGCTGGTGCGTTCTGGCAGAGAGGATATGGCGACTATGGCGTCGATTGCTGGCCTGGTGATTGTACTGCTGATGGTAGTAGAGCTAGTGGGTGAGTTGTTTGACACGGTAAAGACGATTTTTGGACTATACTGAATCAAAAGCTATGGATATTTTAAAAATTGTGGCAATCGGCATTGTGTGTGCTGTGCTTGCCCTGAGCATTAAAAAAACACATCCAGAATTTGCGTTGCAGGTGAGCATTGGTGCGGGCATCTTGATCTTTATGATGGTGGTCAAGTACCTAGCCCAGGCGACGGAATTTATCAAGAACTTATCTTCTAACTATGGCATCACCTATGACAGCATTATGCTGGTATTAAAGCTCATTGGAATCGGCTACATTGTGGAATTTGCCGTGCAGATTTTGAAAGATGCCAATGAAAACTCCATTGCCTCTAAGGTAGAGTTGGCAGGGAAGGTGATCATTATGGTCATCAGCTTGCCCGTCATCTCCACGTTTATTAAGACAGTGCTAAAGCTTTTGGAATAGAGTGAGACAAATGAAAAGAAAATATGGGAGCAACCTATGAAAAAATTACTGGCAGCAATATTCGCAGCAGTTATCATTCTAGCAGTGCCTTCCTATTCGCATGCAGATGAAGTAGACGATGCTGTAGAGGAGGACTTTGAAACTGGCATCGATAGTGTGCTTACAGATCTGGATTTAAATGAACTGGATAAATACTTACAGGAGATTGTGTCGGGGAACGATATGGAACTTCCCACTGACGCAAAGGAACTGGTGGGGAAGATCGCCACGGGGGAAATCAACCTGTTCTCACCGGAAGAGGCGGGTTCTCTGATTGTCTCAGCCCTTTTTTCTCAATTTGCCAAAAACAAGGGATTTGTCATACAGATCATCATTATCAGCATCATTTTGGCGCTGATGAACAAAATGAAGTCCTCATTTACCGATGCTGCGGTTTCCAAAGCGACCCTTTATGTGGCATACACCATCATCTGCTCCCTCTCTATCTCCATGGTCTATCAGGTGATTGATTTGGGCAGAACTACGGTGGACGTGATGGCATCCATCACCAAGACGTTAAGTCCTACGCTGTTTGCCCTGCTCACAGCAATCGGAGGGATCAACACCGGCACAGTGCTCAAACCGGCAATGGCCATTTTAACAGGGTCAGTGTGCGTTTTCATCAAAAACGTGATTTTCCCTGGGATACTCATCAGTGCCGTGCTAAAACTGGTTAGCGAAATTTCCACCTCTCTAAAGCTCACAGGTTTTTCTAAGATGATCGAAAGCGCCATCAAGTGGCTTATCGGCATCATGCTCATCGTGTTTTTAGGGATCATGGCAATCAACGGCCTATCTGGTGCAGCATTTGACGGGCTATCTATCAAGACCGCCAAGTATACCATAGATAAATTCGTTCCCATCGTGGGCGGGATGTTTTCGGATACAGTAGATACGATTATCGCCTGCAGTGTGCTGGTGAAAAACGCGGTAGGGGTGTTGGGGTTATTTATCATCATCTGCCTGGCAGCGCATCCTCTCATCACCATGATCGCAAACATCTTCCTGTTTAAACTGGCCAGTGCCATTATTGAGCCGTTTTCTGGGGAAGAAAATGTGAAAGTGCTCTCTTCCATGAGCAGCACATTGACGCTCATCTTCTCGGTGGTATTGGTGGTGGTGGCTATGATGTTTATCAGTGTGGCGCTGCTCATCGGCTCCGCCAACATGAACGTGATGATGAGGTGATCACATGAACACAGTAATAGGATTTGTCACCGCAATTGTACTGCTCATCATGGTATTTGAACTGGCCCAGGTGCTGATGCCTAAGGGCGATATTTCCAAGTATGTGGGCTTTATTACCAATATCATCATTATGACATTGGCGTTGCTCAGCCTGATTTCATTTATTAAAAGCGTAGATATTGGGGAGTTTTTAGACGAGGACCAACCGGCAAACGACACGGAGATAAAGCAAGATGAGAACATCACTTATAAAGATATTATTTTTGATGTATATATTATGAAGATGCAAATAAGAATTAATATGTGCAAAAATCAGAGCACAAGTTACAAGGAGAAAGGAAATGGAACAACGCGCAAACGATGAAAGGAAAAGTGGAGAACAAAGGTCAAAGTGGATGGGGAAGGTGAAAGATGTAAAGAATCTCTCTCCCTCAAAAAAGGTGCGATATATTGGGATTTTTGTCATCATTGCCATTATATTGGCCATCTATTTTTCCACATTTACCAAAGAAAGTGATGAGCAAAATAGCTCTAGTGCATCAGATCAAAGCACAAATGTATCCACTTCTATGTTGCAGGATGACGACCTAGCCGTCAAGATGGAACAGACCATTGAGCATATCAGTGGTGTGAAAGAGGCGAATGTGCTCATCACCTATGAAAGTTCAAAAGAGTTAGTACCGGCGTTTCAGACGGGAACTACGACGGATACAACCCAGGAAAGTTCTGAGGGGGAGAGTAAAACCACCCGCTCAGAGGATATCCAAAGCGAAATAGCAACTGTGGATGGAGAATCTGGCCAAAACGCCTTGATTTTAAAGGAAATCGAGCCGGAGATCAAAGGCGTGGTAGTAGTCGCTCAAGGTGCGGAAGACATCGGTGTGAAAATGAATATCATTCAGGCAGTGACCACTCTTCTTGACATACCACAAAATAAAGTCGAAGTATTCCATATGGATGCAGATAACGAGGAGGAAACACAATGAAAAACAACAAAAAAATTGCACTGATTAGTGTACTGATGGTGGCAGTGATTGCGGCGGGGTATTTGAATTTTGCACTGAATAACCAGGAAGGAGATAGCTTAAACACCTCTACTCAGCCAACGCAACAACAAGAAGACGCTGTATTTGTGCAGGATGGCATCTCAGCGGATGATGTACAGACAGCAGCAGAGGCCTCTGAGGATTACATCGCCACGTTTAAGACCGAACGAGAAACCACAAGGGATAGAGAGATGGCTTACCTAGACGCGATCATAGGAAGCACCGAGACAGATGAAGAGACCAAGCAGGACGCCAAAGAACAAAAACAGGAAATCGTAGATAATATGACAAAAGAGACGACAATTGAGGGGCTAATTAAATCCAGCAACGATATGGACTGCGTGGCCACACTGTCCACTGGCGCAATTACGGTGGTAGTGGAAAAAGAAGTGCTCACCGAACAAGAGGCGACGCAAATCGCCCAAGTGGTGAAGGATCAAACGGGTCTGGATCTACAGGACATTAAAATTTTACCAAAGAATTGAAAAGTTAATTGTGTTTAATATCGGTTTGTGATACAATCTTTATAAGATTATTTGGAGGTGTTCGTATCAATGAGCAATGAAAATCTTAATATAAAAGAGGAACAAAATGGCGTTATAGCATTTGCCAATGAAGTGGTCGCTACCATTGCAGGGCTAGCAGCTGTAGATATCCCAGGAATCGCCGGTATGTATGGTGGCTTTGCCTCTGGCGTAGTGGAACTGCTAGGCAAGAAAAACCTGACAAAGGGCGTTAAAGTGGAAGTAGATGGAGACTTTGTCAAGGTGGATTTATATGTAGTGGCAGAGTATGGCGTGGAGATTCCTGTGGTCTGCAATAAAGTGCAGGAGAGCGTGAAAAATGCCTTAGAAACAATGACTGGCCTGAGCGTCAGCGCTGTAAACATCTATGTGGAAGGCGTAAAGATCATTGAGGCGAAAGACGAAAAATAGCAGCGGCGATTTGCCGCGCTACTTTTATCTACAGAATTATTTCTGTAGATAAAATGCAAATGGGAAAGATAAATTTAGAGAATATAGGTATAAATTTTAGTATTAATTGGGAAACATGTGAAACAATACATAAGAAAACGATATGGGGGATACCGCTATGAAAATGGGTGTGGGCACGAGAATATTACTCACCATTTACTTGTTACTCATAATGGGCGTATGTGTGTTTATCATTTTGGCGACCACAAATGTTGTAGATTATAAAGTAACAGAGGATATGTTATATGGGTTTAACACCTCACAAACAACGAGAATCGTCGCATTTATTGTGTGCGTGGTGGTGATAATCGTTAGCCTAATTCTCATGTTCTTTGGCATCAGAAAGGGCAAGGATAAATTAATACGCATCAGAGAAGAGCAAGATGGCACCTATCAAGTTTCTATCCGCACCATTGAGGAAATCGCATCCAGAGCATATGGCTCTATGATGGAAATCACTAAAAGCCATTTGAGGGCAAAATATTCTCATGCAAAGGGAGGGCTCACGATTCAAGCGGTGCTTGAGGTAAAGCCCAATGTAAACATCCCGGAACTCACAAAAAGGATATCTGAGCTCGTTAAACAAGACGTAGAGCAATATACTGGCCTCACAGTGGCGAAAATCAACCTGAATGTAAAGGCGCTTTCAGGCAGCGCTATGGAAGTAAAACCACTGGGTGAATAATATGGAAAAATTCTTAGAGCTTTATCGAAAGCGGGCAGGTCTTTTTAACGGTTGCCTCATCGGATTATTGGTGGGCATCCTACTGCTTACCATCGGCTTTTTTAAGACATTGCTGCTGGGAATTTGTATAGGCGTTGGCGCCCTTTTTGGCACCCATAAGGGCCTGGGGATGAGGCTGGGCAAGACGATTGTGGCGCTGGCAAAACGCATGTTTCAAAAGGAGGAATAGATGGGCAAAAAACTGGCAAGAGAGACTGCAATGTGCCTCTTTTTCGAATATGCAGTGCTGGGAGAGTTCTCGGTAGAGACCATCGATATTATGGATGACGTGCTGAGAAAAAAGGAATTATCGGGTGGCAATTTAGAGTACATTCAAAAGCTCATTGACTGTTATACGAAACACAAAGAGGAGATAGATCAGGCGATTGTATCCTATCTCAAAGGATGGAATGTATCTAGGCTTTCCAAAGTGGACCTTTCCATTTTGCGAATTGCCATCACTGAGATTGAACATTTTGAGGACATCCCTTATAAAGTCAGTATCAATGAAGCAGTGGAAATGGCAAAAAAATATTCGACAGATAAAGCCCCTAAGTTCGTCAACGGTGTGCTGGGCTCCTATGTAAGGGACAAAGGTCTATAGATGTTATTTGTGGGAATTGATACAAGTGCTTATACGACTTCCATTGGGGTGGTAGATGGCGCGGGGCAGGTGGTATTGGATACGCGCCAAATCTTAAAGGTCCCCCTTGGAAGCAAAGGACTGAGACAATCAGATGCAGTGTTTGCACATATTAAAAATGTATGTGCCATGCTGGAAAAACAAAATATACTGCAAGGGAGCAGTGTGGCTGCTGTTTGCGTCAGCGCCAAACCAAGACCGGATGAAGATTCTTACATGCCGGTTTTTCTGGTTGGAAAGATGTTAGGCGAAGCCATCCGTGCTTTTACAGGGGCGGATTATATTGAGCTCACCCATCAACATGGGCATATTGCAGCGGCGATGTATGGAAAACACCTGGAATTTGAGGAGTTTCTGGCTCTGCACATTTCAGGAGGTACCACGGAGCTGCTCCGTGTGAGTAAACAGGGGAATCTCATTGGGGAGATCCGTCGACTGGGTGGAACGCTAGATATCTCGGCTGGGCAGCTGATCGATCGGATTGGTGTAAAATTGGGACTTGCCTTTCCCAGCGGTCCCTATGTGGAGCAGCTAGCAGAGAAGTCTCAAAAGAAGTTGACTGTAAAGACCAGTGTAAAGGGCATGAACTGCAACTTCTCCGGCCTAGAGAACCTGTTAGAAGGATATATCAAAGGGGGAGAGGCACCAGAGGATGTGTGCATGTGTACCCAGAGATGCGTGGGTAAGACGCTAGTAAAATTGGTGCAGCACGCAGTGGAGCATACCGGGCTCCGGCACGTATTAGTTTTTGGGGGCGTGGCCTCCAATGAGTTTATCACTCGGTATTTATCCGGTGAGTTCAAGGGCAAAATACACCTACATTTTGCCTTAGCGCAGTATGCCTCGGATAATAGCTTAGGTTTGGCGCTTCAAGCCAGAGAACACTACCTGGCCAAAGTCAGGGGACAAGACCAGACAATTATATAGCAAGGCACCCTTCAAAAGGAAAGGATGCATGGAGGAAAGCCAGTTGGGGAAAATATCTAAGACATATTGAGCTATCGAAATGCGCCATAAGTAAGTGGGTAAAGCATCAGACGAGGGGAACATTCTACGTGTGAAGAATTATTCCCCACGTGTAAAGAATTATAAAATGGATAGAGCGGCAAATGAAGGAGGAGACACAAAGTGAGTGCGACAATTGTAAGTGGAAAGGACTTAGCGGCAGAGCTGAGAGAAGAGATCAAACAAAAAGTGGCGGAAATGAAGCAAAAGCAGGGGAAAACACCAGGGTTGGCCGTTATTTTGGTGGGGGAAGACCCAGCTTCTCAGATCTATGTGAGAAATAAGGAAAAGGCCTGTGAAGAAGTGGGAATGTACTCGGAGGTAAAGCGCTTGCCCGAGCAGACTACACAGGAAGAGCTGCTGGATCTGGTGAGAAAATACAATGAGGACGATAATATTCACGGAATTTTGGTGCAGCTTCCGCTTCCAAAACACATTGATGAAGATGA
>CAJJPW010000085.1 GCA_905193725.1 uncultured Eubacteriales bacterium | reverse complement strand
AATTTTTTTTATCATTAATACATTTTTGCTCCTCCTTTCCATGATCGACCATTGGTAAGCACTTCTAAGTGAGAGTACAAAAGAAAAGCAGCTCATCTCTTTATCAGCAAAGCATGTATCTTTTCCATCAATTTTCTTGGGCAAAAATACCTTTACTGTTTCCATCTCTTTTTACATGGAATTTTCTAACCCTTGATAATTTTTCCATATTCTCTCATAATCATAGCACACCCCTTTGATTGAGGAAAGACTAGTATTTCCTGTCCTTATCCCATCAGCATTAATTTCTAAATTTTACCTAAAAGTTGATTTTAGATATATTCATGTGTATTTTTTACAAATATAAATAAGCACATTTGCTACAAAAGCCCAAAAAAAGAGGGTATATTTGCTAAAATACACCCTCTTACATACTAAAATTTAAGCGCACTTGTTTTTTATGTATTTCCCGAGGAATTACTCTTCTCCATCCTCTTCTTCATCATCTTCATAGTAGTACTGTTGAAAAACTTCCCACAGCTCTTCCAGCTTTTCTTCCGATTCGATGGGCAGGAAGCTATCTTCCTCTTCCCCCTCTTCGATCTGCATCAGCAGCACTTCATCCATGGCATAGCCATCTTCTTCGTGGATGGGGAGCATGGCAATAAAGTACTCATTGTCGTGCTCAAAGGTCATTAAATGCTCAAATTGAACGGTCTTGTTATTTTCATCAGTTAACTCAATGATATTTTCATCTAACATATTCTTTTCATCCATAACCATGTATTTCCTTTCTCTATTTAAAGTCGAGATAGCTTTGCAAAATGTACACTGCTGCCAATTTATCCACGACTTTTTTTCTCTTTTTGCGGCTCATATCCGCCTCAATGAGTGTCCTATGGGCAGAAACTGTGGTGAGTCTTTCATCCCAGTAGACCACCTCTGCCTCCTCGTACTTGAGCACCTCTTCCATAAAGGCTTTTACCTTCTCCGCCTGCGGGCCTACCGTCCCATTCATGTTCTTGGGAAACCCACATACCACTGTCTTCGCTTGATAGCTAGATATTATACCTGCAATATACTGGGCATCTTTTTGTACATCATCCTCTTTGCGTGTGTAGGTCTCTAGTCCCTGTGCAGTCCACTGCATGGGATCACTCACTGCAATGCCAATCCTCTTGTCGCCCACATCTAGTCCAACAATTCTATCCAAAAATTTACCTCGTCACTTTTTTCATCATAAACATACCTGCCCCCCCAAACCTCTTGGTCAACAAGCTGTGTAAGATTTGCTACTCTAAAATTATAGACTCTTAATGTAGTAGGAAACCACTTCCTCCAAAAGCTCATCCTTATCTATCTTGCGGATCAACGTTCTGGCATTTTTGTACGCTGTCACATATGTCGGGTCACCTGAGACGATATACCCTACTAATTGGTCAATTGGATCGTATCCTCTCTCTTCCATCGCGCTAATGACCTGTTTCATAATGGAGCGCACTGGGCTCTCTATTTCTTTACCACGGGAAAACATCATTGTTTTATCAAATTCTGCCATTTCCAATGCCCCTCGTTTCTTTTTTTCCATTATATACTATCCTCATAGTCTTTTCAAATATTTCTTTCTCAAAGTGGTAAAAGTTTACAAAAATTTACCGGCATTTTGCCGGTAAACTTAAAAGTTCATTTGATGCAGTTTGGATTTCAACATCTTTTTGCCTTTTCTCATTGCCTTGTTAACGCTCGGTCCTACATATGGCATCGCGACCATCGCAGCAACTGCGCCAATCATCGTACCGGCAACCATGCCTACCAACATACCGCTTTTCATGGAAATACTCCTCTCTTCATGGATTCTCCCTATTATTTTGCTCAATTTTCTCGATAATAATATGATTTATCCAATCCGTTCAAAAAAAGCAGCAGCTATGCTCATCGTGAGAAAAGTACACCGTATATTGCCTATATTCTTTCCTTAGTGAGCAGCCTGATATTTTTCCAAAGCAGCCTTTAGTGCATCTTCTGCGAGAAGAGAACAGTGCACTTTGGGAGCAGGCATTCCACCCAGTTCCTCCACGATGTCATTTTTGGTAATCTCCAGCGCCTCTTTTACTGTCTTGCCAATGACCATCTCCGTTAGAACACTGGAGGAGGCAATCGCCGCTGCACATCCATAGGTTTTGAATTTCATGTCGGTAATGACATCCCCATCCAATTTGATGTATACGGTAGTAGTATCACCGCACTGTGCGCTTCCCGCCGTACCTATCAAATCCGCGTTTTCCATCTCTCCTACATTTCTCGGGTGTTGAAAGTGATCAATTACTTTTTCATTATACATGTTTCTTATCCCCTTTCTTCTGTGCAAACAAAGGTGAAACCTCTCTTAGTCTGCTGATAATATTTTTTAAATTTTCCACTGTATAATCAATGTCCTCTTTGGTGGTCTTTTCCCCCATAGTAAACCGTAAAGACCCCTTTGCCACTTCGTTTGCCAGCCCCATAGCCAGCAGCACATGGGAAGACTCTACCGATCCAGAAGAACAGGCCGATCCGGAAGAACAGGCCACTCCCACCAAATCCAAGCTGAGCAGCGAGGCCTCTGCCTCCACAAACTCAATAGCCACATTTACGTTCCCCGGCAACCGCTTAGTAGGGTGCCCATTGAGGGATATGTAGTCCATCTCGGTGAGCAAGCGATGGATAAAGTAGTCTCTTAACTCGCATAGTCGTTTGGATTCCTCTGGCATTTTCTCCACTGCCAGTTCAATGGCTTTTCCCATGCCCACAATAGAGGCCAAGTTTTCAGTACCCGCCCGACGTTTGCGCTCCTGTGCACCGCCATGCATGAATTTATCCACCGCTATGCCGTTTCTAATATAAAGAGCGCCTACGCCTTTGGGTGCGTAAAATTTATGGCCGGAAAGGGAGAGCATGTCGATGTTCATATCCTGTACATCGACGGGCACATGACCAATCGCCTGTACCGCATCGGTGTGAAATAATACCCCGTGCTTTTTGGCTATGGCGCCAATCTCCCTTATGGGATTGATTGTCCCCACCTCGTTGTTGGCAAACATGATGGAGATCAAAATGGTATCTGGGCGAATCGCCTGTTCCACATCTTGAGGGCTCACCATCCCATAGGAGTCCACGGGAAGGTATGTCATCTCAAATCCATCCTGCTCCAGCGCCTTGCAGGTATCCAGTACTGCATGGTGCTCTACCTGGCTGGTAATAATGTGCTTTCCCTTTTTACTGTGGGCGCGGGCCGTCCCCTTAATCGCCCAGTTGTCGCTCTCCGTCCCACAGCTGGTAAAGTAAATCTCGTTATCAAATTTGGCGTTTAGCGCTTTAGCCACTTGACTCCTCGCATGGTCCAGCGCCGCGTGAGACTGACGCGCAATCTCGTATACACTAGAAGGATTTCCAAAATGCTCTGTAAAATACGGCAGCATCTCTTTAAGCACTTCTTCTTTTACATATGTGGTCGCTGCATGGTCCAAATAAATCATTTTATGACACCTCATTTTATATACAAGCTCTTTCTTTATCTATCACCTAAAGGCCCCACTTACAAACAACTTCCCTCAAAATTTCTCCATCTCTACAATTGGGCCTACCATCGCTTTGTTTATGCTTTTCGCACATATCACGTACTATTTACACCGCTTAGGATCTACCGGCATTTTACTGTGCTCTGAGCTAAAAAAATCATCCAGCATGTCCTGGAGGGAAATGCCGTCCACTACCGCATTGATGCCTTCATAGATCCTCTTCCAAATAGATCTGGTGGAGCACATCTCTGAGTTTTGGCATATGCCAGCGCCATCACCCACCACACAGTCCGATGGAGCCAACGGCCCCTCCAAGGCCTTTAATATGTCTCCTACCGAAATATCCTTTGGAGGTTTCTCCAGCTGATATCCCCCTTGTGCGCCGCGGACGCTTCTCACCAGGCCGCTCTTCCTCAATTTGGAAAAAAGCTGTTCCAGATACGTCTCACTGATCGCCTGATCCTCTGCAATGTATTTGATGCTCACCGGCCCCTCATGCTGTTGAAGCGCCAATACAAACATCGCTCTCAGTCCATATCGACCCTTGGTTGAGATAATCATCCGTCCCACCTCAATTCCTAGTAATTAACTCTGAATTAAATTTATCATATCCGAGTAATTTTGTCAAATTTATTTTTACCTAAAATTTCATTTTTATTAGGTGTATTTTCTCACGGCATCTCTTTGTGCCTGCTGGCACATCTTGTCATCTCATTTTCAATTTACATAAGCGCATATCGCTCCTGCCATATCACTCCATCCATCTCATTTTTTTGCCCTTTGCTACTTCTTCGTGTTGCTCCTCTTTCCCAAACGTACTATAATGGAGGAAAAGGCCTAGAGGATAAAAAATCACAATTGGGTTACAATGAAAATAATGGACTTCCTTTCCATCTTTGATGTATGATAAAAAATAGACAAAGTGGGAAAAATGCCGTTTAACATCCTGTTTTCAGGTGGATATAACATATAGGATAAATTAAGGAGGAAAACACATGAAAATTACCAACGATATCTACTACGTAGGGGTCAATGATCACAAAGTTGATCTCTTTGAAGGCCAATATCGCGTTCCCAATGGAATGGCATATAACTCCTACGTGATCATGGACGAAAAAGTAGCCGTGATGGATACGGTAGACGCTCATTTCACACATGAGTGGTTAGATAACCTGCAATCCGTACTGGGAGATCGAAAGCCGGATTACCTGATCATCCAGCATATGGAGCCAGACCACTCTGCAAACATCGCCAACTTTGCCGCAGCTTATCCAGAGACGGTAATCGTCTCCAATCCAAAGGCATTTGCCATGATGGAAAACTTCTTTGAAATAGACCTGGAAGGGCGCAAGCTGGTAGTATGCAACGGAGATACCCTCTCCCTAGGGAAACATCAGCTCACCTTTGTGTTCGCTCCTATGGTGCACTGGCCAGAAGTCATGGTCACATACGACAGCACAGACAAGCTTCTGTTCTCCGCCGATGCCTTTGGCAAATTCGGCGCACTGGATGCCAAAGAGGATTGGGATGACGAAGCGCGGCGCTATTATATTGGTATCGTTGGAAAATACGGCCTACAAGTACAGCCAGTGCTAAAAGCGGCAGCACAGTTAGACATTCAGACTATCTGCCCACTCCACGGCCCTATCTTGACAGAAAACCTGGGCCATTACTTAAATCTCTACAGCACATGGGCTTCTTATGGCGTGGAGTCAGAGGGTATCATGATCGCCTACACCTCTGTGTACGGCCACACCAAAAAGGCGGTGGAGCTGTTAGCGGAAAAGCTGAAATTAAAGGGTTGCCCCAAAGTCGTGGTCTATGACCTCGCCAGAGATGATATGTCCCAAGCTGTGGCAGACGCCTTCCGGTATGGCAAGCTGGTTTTAGCCACCACTACATATAATGCAGGGATCTTCCCCTTTATGAGAGACTTTATCGACCATCTCACCGAGCGCAATTTCCAAAATCGCACCATTGGTCTGATCGAAAACGGCACTTGGGCGCCGCTGGCTGGCAAAGTGATGAAGTGCATGTTAGAGCCTTGCCAAAACATCACTTGGCTGAACACCACCGTCAAGATCAAGTCCGCAGTGAACTCCGAAAATATCCAGCAGATTGATGACATGGCTGAAGAACTGTGTCGAGATTACATTGCGCAGTCCTCCAATATGGCCAACAAAAACGACCTCTCTGCCCTGTTCAAAATCGGCTATGGGCTATATGTTGTAACTTCAAACGACGGCAAAAAGGATAATGGCTTGATCGTCAACACCGTTACTCAGGTCTCGGATTCTCCCAATCGGGTGGCAGTGACCATCAATAAGGCCAACTACTCCCACCACGTAATCCAGCAGACAGGCAAGATGAATGTGAACTGCCTCTCTGTGGAAGCGCCTTTTAGCGTGTTTGAGACATTTGGTTTCCAAAGCGGACGCAATGGGGATAAATTTGCAGACTGCACCCCTTATCGCTCTGACAACGGGCTCATCTTCCTTCCCAAGTACATCAATGCCTTCATGTCCCTCCAAGTAGAGCAGTATGTGGATATCGGCAGCCACGGCATTTTCATCTGCAGCGTGACAGAGGCGCGGGTGATGAGCGATAAGGAGACCATGACCTATACTTATTACCTAGACCACGTAAAGCCAAAGCCCCAGTTAGAGGGGAAAAAGGGATTTGTCTGCAAAATCTGTGGATATGTCTATGAAGGAGACGAACTCCCGGAAGACTTCATCTGCCCACTTTGCAAACACGGCGCCATTGACTTTGAACCTATTGAATAGTCTATGGAGAGCAGCTGCTGGGAATTCAGGTTCGAGATATTTCATATTTCTCCTCTGATTTCCAAGGGGGCTGATAGCCCTAGGGGCCCAAGAGCTCACAAGGCCCACATATAGATATCAAGAAAAGCACCAAAATACCGACTCTCATCTGAGTCGGTATTTTTTACATCTCTTATTTCACATTTTCTAGCTGTCTTCCTCTGGACGATCTCTAGACCACACATCATATGATCTGCATCAGAGAAGCCATAGCCCCTGCATTTTTTCCATCTCTCCGATGGGAATATAAAAGATCTCCTCGGCATTTGGTGCACTCATTGGCCACCGTAATATGAGGTGCCAATACCCCCTCTTCCCCGAGTTGACTGAGCAGGGCCAGAGATAAATCTACATAGTGCTTTTGCTCTCTTTCCACCAGGCAAAACGGCCCAAACTCCTCTCGAAATAGGTTCCATACGTCTTCCTGCACCTCAAAGCAGCAGCTTCGAATGTGTGGACCAATGCCAATCACCAGCTCCTCCGGTCTCATGCCCAGCTGATGGATGAGCTTGTGAGCTGTTTTCTGGGCAATCCGGCTGTACACGCCCTTCCATCCTGCATGACAGACTGCTCCAAATCTCTTTTTGACATCTGCAAAAAACACCGGTACACAGTCCGCATGCATCGTGACAGCCGTAACACCCGGCTCGTTTACAATGAGGCTGTCGCAAGGGGGCAATTCATTGGGCCGAGTCAGCCCAAATCCACACTGCTCTTTGCCCACGATTTCCACACCATCTCCATGGCAGTAGTTGGCTATGACAATGCTCTCATACGCCACCTCCAGCGCATCAGCGATGATCCGAAAATTCTCATAGATGTGGCTTTTCTCAGGCTCCCGTTTAAAGCTGAAGTTCAGCGAGGCAAAACTTCCCTGGCTTACGCCCCCTAGACGGGAGGTAAAGCAGTGCTTTACATAGCCCAGCTGCTCAATGGAAGGTACGATAAAATACTGTACAGAGCCGCAACTTTTTAGCTCGAAGCCCCTCTGCACCTGGTCTGCATACGCAAAAATGTCCAATCTATTTCTCCTTAATGAGTTTATTGAGCTCGTCCATAAAAGTGCTGATATCTTTAAATTGCCGATACACCGAGGCAAAGCGCACATAGGCCACTTCATCCAGTTTCTTGAGCCCTTCCATGACCATCTCGCCAATCTCTCCAGTGGAGACTTCCTGCTTTAAGCTGCCATGCACTTGCTTTTCAATGCTCGATCTCGTTGACGATCTCCTCCATGGTGCTGAAGGAGACCGGCCGCTTTTCACAGGCCCGGATGATGCCCATTTTGATCTTTTCCACATTAAAGCTTTCCCTACTGCCGTCCTTTTTCACGACCAGTAGAGGAGTGCTCTCTACCTTTTCATAAGTAGTAAACCTCCTTTGGCACTTGAGGCATTCTCTTCTCCTCCGAATGGATGCTCCGTCGTCTACCGGGCGAGAATCCACTACTTTACTCTCTGGATATTCACAGTAAATACACTTCATAAGATTTCACCACTTTATCTTTAGATATCTTTTTTTCATTATACCACAAACCACTAAAAAACACTCAATTTCTGTGTTTTTTCTCGAAAAACATCCTGAAAAATGCAGTGCATTCCCCACTTTCTCTTCATTTCCCTTCCCACTATGACAATTTATCCCTTTTGCCATCCCAGGTTCCTTTAGTAGTTGGGGATACAGCTGGAATCCACCTCCACCAAAATCACATCTTCCCCAATTTTACAGATGTTCTTCCAGGGGATGACATAGTGGTTGTTGGATCCAAATATCTTTAAAAAGCCACAGGGTCCTGGCACTACAATGGCACAAATGCATCCATTGGCTAAATCCAGCTCCATATCGCAAATGCATCCTAATGAGCGCCCATCCAGGACATTTACCACTTCTTTTTGCCTCAATTTATTGTATCGCATTGCAGCACGCACCTTTGCACTATCTTGTCATTTTAGTATATGCAAATGCGAAACAAGAATAGACTGATAGCTATTGGCGGGTTCCTTCTGGCTGCTCATGGGCCGACTCTTCTGGCATCTGCTCATCAAGGGTTTCCTCAGCCAACGGCTCTTCTTCAGGTGCTTCTCCCACTAGCTGCTCATCAAGGGTTTCTTCAACCAGTGGCTCCCCC
>CAJJPW010000084.1 GCA_905193725.1 uncultured Eubacteriales bacterium | reverse complement strand
ATCCGTGCTTGGGGTAATGGACAAAAAGTTCTTATTTTACAATTTATTAAAGGTGTATGTGGCCTGTAGGAATTGCCAGCCAGGGAAAGAGGTCAAAGACATATGCTCCAAGGGATGCATTGCCTGTGGCATATGTGAAAAAAATTGTCCTTTTGATGCCATACATGTGGAAAATAATTTGGCACAGATAGATTACGAGAAGTGCAAAAGCTGTGGCATATGTGTGAAAAAGTGCCCGAAAGGTTGCATCTTGACTACCAAAAAGACGCCACAACGTCCGTCAGTGGTACCCGAGGAAGATCACACAGCATAAACTTGCGAACATAAAGGGAGCTAAAAATGCTGCTGATTGCGGCGTTTTTATCATTGCCTGTAGAACAAGAAATTAAAATAGAAAGAGCGAGGAATCTAAAGCATGAGAGAGTTTATATTGTGTTCCGCCTCCCCGAGGAGAAGGGAACTATTTGGGAATATTGTGGAGAACTTCAAAATAAGCGTTCCCCATATTAAAGAAGTGCCAGACCCAAGCGCCACCACGCCAGGAGAGATTGTGATGTCCCTGGCCAGACAAAAGGCGCAGAGTATGGTTGGCCAATTTGAAAGGGAGATTTTAGTTTGTGCAGATACTATGGTATTTCTGGACAATCAGGCGATGGGAAAACCAAAGGATAGGCTAGATGCAGCTCATATGTTAAGGCAGCTATCGGGGAGAACCCACACTGTGTGTACCGGCCTTGCGGTGGTGGATGCCGAGAAAGGCAGCATCCAGACGGATTGGGAGAAGACGGATGTGACCTTTGACAATATGAGTGAGGGAGAAATACAAGAGTATGTGGCTACAGGAGATCCTATGGATAAGGCCGGAGGGTATGGAATTCAAGGACTCGCATCTAAATTCATTGTGGGTATTGAAGGGTGTTATTTTAATGTGGTTGGCTTACCCGTTCATAAACTGTACCAAATGCTGCGGCCTTATCTATAAGGGCTGGTGTTTTAGGAAGATCCTCCATATGTATAGAAAAAACCCACGTTTGACGCGGGTTTTCATTTTGAATGAATACACAAGTGGCAATTCGCAAGAGAAGAGTCTTGCGCGCACCAGGGCTTGTACGCAAAAGTCGCAATGTATAAGTGGGGGGTAATGAAGATTTAAGCCACCTTAAAATGGCGATTTCTCAAGAGACCCAGCCCAACATTTAAGCGGATGCAGATGCCGTAGGCGTTACATTGTGGCGGAATGTCTTTTTGAGTGGCTGCCAAATGAGAATGGCGATGATATAGTCGATGCAGCTATGCACCACGGTGCCTGCTCCCACTGTGACGATGACTGCCTCCAGGAATGAGCCCTGCATCTGCCCGCTGAAGAAAAATGGAATGGATACGAGGGATTCGCAGATGCCGTGAATGATCGCAATACTCAGGCAGAATACCGCGTTCTTTCCAATGGAATTGAGGATTTCAGGCCTTTTCTTGAGGATAAGAGAGCCAATGGTTGCAAAAATGACGTGGCTCAATGCCCGAATTACTACTGGCAGGGGCAGTGTCAATAAAAAGCCCAATGTAGTGCCCAATGAGACGAAAACAGCCGAAGCAGGAGAGATAAACATGGCGATGAAAATGGCCACGTGGCTGGCGAGAGTAAACGACATCACCCCCAGGTAGATCTTAGGGGCGAACAGTGGGATGATAATTCCTACGGCACACAATAGAGCCGAAACAATCATCTTGTATACTTTCTGGTTTTGTTGCATAACGCACACCTCAACGATAATAACATTATATGTGTCATGACACGTGTATAGAACCTATTATAAGCTGGGGCCATGCGGATGTCAAGGCGCAATCAGTCCTTACTGAGCAGAATATTGTTTTTCTCTAGCACAGAAAGGATGCGGGAAAATGCCTCCTCATCCTGGCATTGAATGGTGTGCAGGTGAATCCCGTGGGTGAGTTGGGAAAGAGGGGTGGCTTGGCATTGATGCAGCTTTTGCAAAAATTGCTCTACATCATATCGAGACGATAGGTGAAGTTCAGCGGAGATCTGCCCGTAGAGAGGATGCTCTACCGTGACGTCAATCACTTTGCCGCCGTTATCCACAATGGAAAACAACTCCAAAGCGAGCTTTTCCTCTCCGTGATGGTTGCAGGCGATGGTGCGAGTAATGCCTTGGGGTTTAATGTGGCTTTGCAGGATATACCCTCTGGGCGTGGCTAAAATATCATGCCCTGCAGCCCGAAGCAATGCGATATCCCCCACTACCACCTGGCGGCTGACTGCAAACACCTTAGCAATTGCAGTGGCACTTTGTGGCGCTTGGCTATCCTGTAGCAAGGCGATCATTTTTTCTCTGCGCTCTGTGGAATGCAAAACTCTTCCCTCCCTCGAAGAACTACTATAATATATGATCATACCACAATCACTCAAAATAGGGTAGGTCATTTGGGAATGGGATGGGATTTTTTTCTTTTACAGGGGAAGTTGAAAAAACGCCAGCTCTCTCGTATAATTGTAGTATTATGAAAGGGAAACAAGATTTGGAGAAGATGTGGGATATTACCCGCTTACTGGATGAGAAAACCCCCATTTATGAAGGGGATCCTCCCTTTGCAGCAAGGCAGTGGACGAGCCTAGAAGAGCAGGGCTATGTAGTTCACCAGCTGACCTGCGGAACCCACTGTGGCACGCACATAGACGCGCCGGCTCACTACATCCAGAAGGGAAAGACGGTAGATGAGCTCAATCTTTCGCAATTATGTGGCCGCTGCTATGTGGGATGTGTGGAGCAAGTGATGGAAAAAGTGATTGATGGGGCAGACGAACTTTCCAGAGTGCTTCTCAAAGCAGGGGATAGAACAGCCGGACGGCTAAGTATGCTGGAGGCCCGAAAGCTTGCCCAGGCAGGCATTCGGCTGGTGGGGACAGAGGAAATGACCATTGGGGACGACCAAGTCCATAGATTTCTGTTGCAACAGGGAGTGGTGATTGCCGAAAATCTGGCACTAAGCCAGGTGAAAAGCGGATATTACCGGCTTATCTTGTTGCCATTGCTGGTGCACTTAGAAGCCGCCCCTGCCCGGGCAATATTAATAGAAGAAAGAGGAAACGATGAAACATAGGATTTTTCAGTGGGTCGCCATACTGTGCTGTGTTCTGGTATTTATAACGATTTTCTTTGTCTGCTTAGACGTGATCGCATTTGATAGAAACTTTTACAAACAAGAATATGCCAAGCTCCAGGTGGCTGAATCCATCCCCATGAGCGAGGAAGACCTGGAAAAGACCACAGATGTGCTGCTGGGATACTTGCAGGGCAAGTACGAGACCTTGGAAGTGACGGCCGAGGTAGCAGGCCATGAGCGACAGGTGTTTAATGAGCGGGAAATTGCCCACATGGTAGATGTGAAGGCGTTATATGAGGGCGCCAGAACGGTTGCCATCTTAGGAGGGATCCTTTTTGTGGCTATAGTAGTGGCAGGAATAGCAATCTATAGAGGGAAATTTTTGCCCATATTTAGCAAATCGTTTTTGTGGGCAGGTGGCATCTTCTTAGCTATCATTGTGGTCATACTGCTGCTGGCAGTGGTGGACTTTTCCTCATTTTGGACTACCTTCCACAAGATATTTTTCCGAAACCAGCTTTGGATACTAGATCCATCTACGGATATTCTCATCATGATGGTACCCAGTCAGTTCTTCTTTGATCTGGTAACGAAGATAGGAATTTGGTATTTTGGCATTATGGCGGTGCTCACAGTGGGCATGATCTTCATACGAAGAACATGTGTAAAAAAACAGAGAATGGGCAGCATGCCATCTACAGAAAGGAACTGACATGGAAAGGAAAGATTTGTTCATATTGGGAATAGAGACCTCTTGTGATGAGACATCTGCCTCTGTGGTGAGAAACAACCGAGAGGTTTTGAGTTTGGAGATCTACTCCCAAATTAAAATTCACAGACAATATGGGGGAGTGGTGCCCGAGATCGCCTCCCGCAATCACGTGGATAAGCTTCCCTATGTGGTAGATGCTGCATTAAAACAGGCTGGGCTCACCTGTCAGGATTTGACTGCCATTGGGGTCACCAAAGGACCGGGGCTAGTGGGAGCCCTGCTCACAGGGGTGGCCTTTGCCAAGGGACTGGCCCTGAGCTGCAATAAACCTCTGGTGCCGGTGAATCACATGGAGGGGCACATCTGCGCCAACTACATCACCTCCAAGGATTTACAGCCGCCGTTCATCTGTCTGGTAGTATCGGGAGGGCATACAGCAATCGTCAAAGTAGTGGACTATGGGGTTTATGAACTGTTGGGGCAGACGCGGGATGATGCGGCTGGAGAGGCCTATGATAAGGTTGCCAGAGTGTTGGGGATGGAGTACCCAGGCGGGCCTAACTTAGAGAAGTTAGCAAAGCAGGGAAACCCTCATGCCTATCCCATGCCCAAGAGCTTTCGCGGGGAGGATCATCTGGATTTTTCCTTTAGCGGAATCAAAACTCATGTGATCAATTTGCTCCACAATCTAGAACAGCGAAACGAGCCCTATCGCAAAGCGGATATCGCCGCCAGCTTTCAAGAGGCAGTGGTGGCGAAACTGGCAGACAACACCATAGAGGCGGCAAAGAGACAAAATTTGGGTCAAATTGCTCTGGCTGGAGGGGTGAGTGCCAACCAGGCGCTGCGAGATGCCATTCAAAAGCGCGCCCACAAACTGGGCATGAAAGTATATTATCCTCAGATGATCTACTGTACAGACAACGGGGCGATGATTGCCAGCGCCGCCAGCTTTCGATACCAAAAGGGGCAAATAGCTGCTATGGACCTCAATGCGGATCCATCATACCAAATATTTTAATTAACGATAAAAAAAGGTATCATTTTTTTGGAGAATTGAGGATACACATGAAATATAACAACTATCACAGGTAACAAGAGGAAAGACGTACTAAAGTGGGAAAGAGGATTTATAGATGGCATATAAGGTGAACAAATCGAAATTTTTGAGGACATTGATGATCCTTTGTGTGCTGATTATTGGGGTTGCGGCTTTTTTAGGCGCTCATAGCGGCAGAAAGAGCGGTCAGGGGACGCAACAGGCAATGGAAGAGGATGGAGATATGCAAGTGCCTTATGAAGGCAATACACAGGTGAAAACGCAGCCGGATGCATTAAAGGGAGTGAAAATAGTCATCGATGCAGGACATGGCGGCTTTGATGTGGGTACGTCCGGTATTACAACCAAAGTAAAGGAGGAAGAGATCAACCTAGCCATTGCACAGAAATTGGAAAAAGAGCTCGCTGATATAGGGGCGGAAATCGTCATGACCCGTAAGGACAACAATGCCATTGGTCCCACAAAAGATGAGGATATGAAAAATCGGAGGAAAATTATCGAAGAGAGTGGAGAGGATCTGGTAGTCAGCATCCATCAAAACCGATATGCAGACGAAAATGTAACAGGCCCGCAGGTGTTTTATTTACCAGGCTCCACCCTGGGAAGAGCATTTGCAGAGACGCTGCAGAGCACTTTAAATGAGCAACTTGAGCCCAAGACGCCCAGAACAGCGGCATCGGCAGATTACTATATTTTGCGCTCGGGAAGTGCGCCCTGTGTAATTGTAGAATGTGGGTTTTTGTCCAGCCCAGAGGAGGAAAAGCTGCTCATGGAAGATGGATACCAACAAAAGGTAGCTCAGGCGCTGCGAGATGGAGTGGTGGCCTATTGGAGTAGCCAGAAAAATCAGGAGGGCCCAATGATCTCAATCGACCCGCAACCAGAGTAAAAAAACGCTATTTGATGATGTATTTCTCGCAAATACATCATTTCTTTGTATTAAATAAAAAAATGCAAAAGCATTTGCTTGTCCTTGTGGCTTGTGCTATAATATTGAATTGAATATTTATGCCAGGAAAAGGCGAGGCGGAATGGAAGCAAGAAGAGATGGAACAAGAGTTTCAAATATTTACACCGATGGAGAAGCAGGAGGCAGCGGGGAAAAATGCCCTGGTGCTGGCCTATATAGGGGATACAGTGTTTGACCTCTATGTGAGAAGCGCGATCATCAAAGAGAAAAAGGGTACGGTCAATGCGCTCAATCAAATGGCGTGCAAAATGGTCAACGCCAAGGCACAAGCGGAGTCGGCTCAGAAAATTATGGACGAGCTTTCAGAGGAAGAACTGGATATCTTTAAACGGGGCAGAAATGCAAAATCATCCACAACTCCCAAAAATATGACGGTGGGAGATTACAAAAAAGCCACAGGGCTGGAAGCTTTGGTAGGCTATTTGTTTTTATGTGGAGAGTATCGGAGATTGGACGAGATCATGATGAAGATCATTCATCTAAATTTTGAGGGGGAACAAGCACGTGCCTAAGACAAGCGCAAAAGTAGAACTACTATCCTATACGCCCAACCCAGAAAAGGCGGTGGCAATGGCTGCACGTCTATGCTATAGCAAAGTGGGGATAGACAGCCTAAGTCAGCTGACCCAGGAGTCGGCGGAGAGTTTTATTCAAAAGCTCGTAGATTTAGGGCATTTTTCACCTATCGAGCACGCAAGCTTTACCTTCGGCATCGAAGGGGTATCCAGAGCGCTGCTCGCCCAGATCACCAGACACCGAATTGCCAGCTTTTCTGTGCAATCCCAGCGGTATGTGGGATTTAAAAGCGAAAACAACCAGTTTCACTATATCATCCCTCCTGCCATTGAGGCTTTGGGGGAGGAAAGCGTCAAAAAATACGAACAGCAGATGGCTACCATTCAACAGTGGTACGACCAATGGGTAAGGGATTTGGGAAATGCGGGAGAAAAATCCAACGAAGACGCCCGGTTTGTCCTGCCCAATGCCTGTGAGACAAAGATGGTAGTGACAATGAATGCCAGAGAGCTGCACCATTTTTTTGAGCTGCGCTGCTGCAATAGAGCCCAATGGGAGATCAGAAATGTGGCGTGGATGATGCTCAAAGAGTGCGCAAAGGTGGCTCCGGCGCTGTTTGCTCAGGCTGGCCCAGGCTGTGTAAGGGGCGCATGCTCTGAGGGGAAAATGTCCTGTGGCAGAGCGCAAGAGGTAATAGAGCGGCAGAGCAAGTTGATATAGCGGCTATCAGAAGGACTGGAAGGGAGAGGAGAATCCCATAGAGGCAAAAATGGGGAAAGAGTTTCCCTGTGAAGTTGATAGGGATGTGTCTCACATATAGTATAAAGGGGAAGCGATGAAGGACGAGTTTCAAGAACAGGACATCATATATGGTAGAAATAGCGTGAGAGAAGCGCTAAAAAAGGGCCGTGAGATCGAATCCCTATATGTCCTAGAAGGAGAGCGGCAGGGAAGTATAGGAGAAATCCTGAAACTGGCCAAGAGGGAACATGTGCTAGTTCGGGAAGTGGCTCGCCAAAAGCTGGACAGCTTAGTCAGGCCGTATGGCTATGAGGGAAAACCTGCCAACCATCAGGGCGTAGTGGCCAGAGTTACCTCCTACACCTTCCGAGAGGTGGAGGATATCTTAGCTTATGCAAGACAGAAAAATCAGCCCCCCTTTATTGTGGCGCTGGACGGGGTGAAAGATCCTCATAATTTTGGGGCGATTATTCGAAGTGCAGAGGTGCTAGGTGCCCATGGCGTCATCATTGCCAAAAGGGGAAATGCCCCTTTAAGTGCAGCGGCCATGAAGGCAGCATGTGGAGCGTGTGAGTATTTGCCCATTGCCAAGGTTACGAACTTAAATCAGACGCTAGAAATTCTAAAAAAACAGGGGATATTTGTGGCCAGCGCGGTGATGGGAGGAACGGAGATCTCCAAAGTAAATCTCAAAGGGGCCATGTGCATTGTGATAGGCGGAGAGGACGAAGGAGTCTCTCAGAATATCGTAAAGAACAGCGATTTTCAAGTGGGTATTCCCATGATGGGAAATATCAATTCTCTCAATGCATCCTGTGCGGCAGCTGTTATTATATATGAAAAGATACGGCAGGATCATGAGGGGAAATGACGATGACGTATCATAAACTGCCTTGGGGAATCGTAAGAATAGGGGAAGGGCTACTGTGGATAAAGAAAACGAGTATTTGAGCAACCAAGAAGAGCAAGAATATGATGAGCTGGCAGAAGCCAAAGAGCTAGAACTACACGACTATCAAAAGTATGAGTCCTTAACAGATGAGGAAATTGCAGGCATGGTGGGCGAAGGGGATGAGGAAGCTCTGGATTATCTGCTGGTCAAGTATAAAAACTATGTGCGCGCCAAGGCCAGGAGCTACTTCCTCATTGGTGCAGATAGAGAGGACATTGTGCAAGAGGGGATGATCGGCCTTTATAAAGCGATTCGCGATTTCAAGCCTGAAATGCAGGCATCTTTCCGGGCGTTTGCAGAGCTGTGTATCACCCGGCAGATCATCACAGCCATCAAAACTGCCACCCGGCAAAAGCACAAACCACTCAATTCCTATGTCTCGCTAAACAAGCCAGTGTACGATGAGGAGTCCGATCGGACGCTGATCGACGTATTGCAGGGCAGTAAGGTGCTCAATCCTGAGGAGATCATCATAGATCGGGAGGATTTTGTGCATATTGAATCCAAAATTGGCGAGATGCTTTCGGATCTGGAATGGCAGGGGG